>NZ_JBITWC010000024.1:0-68865 GCF_044543515.1 Vreelandella lionensis
TCGGAGAAGGTGATCTGATCCATGGCAGCACTGAACCCTATGCAGTTGACGATGTTCGTATTATCGCTGAAGGCAGAGACTTTTTCAGAGCCTCCCTAAACCTGTTCTTAACTGAGTCGCCAATAATGACACAACAAAATGCGCTGAAAAGGTTTTAAACAAACGGCTTGTTGAGATGAACTCATACACCCCGAATACGGAGCATTTCGTTAAAAATAATCTATGATAATAGGATCAACACGCTGTATGCTGATTTGGTAACATCTATACTAATTTTTTAATAAAAATTAACATTTGTTTGATCAAGGTGTGCTGGTATTTTTTAGTGTGGATAGGGGGTTTTGTGTAGGATTTTTTGATTCATAGAGGTTTTTTAAGCGCCAATGCTACGGTGGCAGCGTGACTTCTAGCTTTGCAATATGGGAGGTGTGTATTTATTCGTCAGTCACACGAAGCGTCTTAATGGCTAGGACGCACCACGGCATAAAGAAGCATTGATGGAGGTGCGTGAATGAGGCCGCACGACAATTCTGAGTCATCTATCAGGGTGGTGGTGGTCAATGAGAGCGGCTTTATTTGTGAAGGGCTCTCGCGAGTCATTGAGCGCTTTAAAGGTATTGATGCGGTGGCAAGCCTACAACGCCCTCAAGATTTAGGCGATGTAGCACAACAGTTGCGTGCCGATGTGGCGTTAATTGATGCGCAATTTCCTAGTCAAGCCGGGTTTGAGGCTGCTCGTCGGCTGGGCGAGAGTGGCGCTAAAACGCGAGTGGTCATTCTCTCAGTGAATCCTAGCCTTGCCGAAGTAGAGCGAGTATTGCAATCTGGCGCGCATGGCTTCCTTTTACGAGAAGCTGGCGTCTGTGAGCTGGAAACTGCGCTTCATGCCGCAGTGAGAGGCGAAAAATTTCTATGCCCGACGATTCTCCAGCGGTTGCCTGAAGGCCTGACAATTGACGCTATGGCTCGTGGTGACAGCTTGCCAGCCGGGGCTGCTCAAGCACGCTACTCAATAGAAGATATCCTAAGCAAAGCACTTAAATTAGGTATTTTGCAACAGAAATAATAACCAGGGTTTTTGCTTATACTGACTTTCTAATCACTGAGTTACCTTGCGGCACAAATTAGCTCAGCCGGTACTGCGGGACTAGATCTTCCTAACTACCGTATTAGGATTAGGAGGTGGGCATTCCCTAGACCGATAAAATGATAACGATGAACCCGTGCGAGTGAGGGGGTTCTACTGCAGGTTTTCACCTTATTAAGGTCTGTGGCATATTTCCATGAAACGTTCAGAAAATACCATCCGGATATTACTAGCCGATGAACATCGCTTAGTATGCTCTGCGGTCAGTTCCCTTATCGAAACCTTCGACAATATGACGGTAGTCGCCGAGGTAAGCTCTGAGCAACAACTCATGAGAGAGGCTGCCCATTATCGAGTAGATGTTGCTCTCATTGATTCAGCGGTAGTCGCTTTAAGTGGTTTGGAATCATTGACATACCTCACAGATCTTTGCCCAGGTATCCGGATAATCGTGCTTTCCACATATTCTAGCGATAATTTTATCCGCCGCCTGCTAGAAGTGGGCGCCTACGGCTTTCTGCATAAGAACGCAGATGTCAGTGCGCTGGAGACCGCCATTCGAAAAGCGGCTGATGGGGAGCGTTTTATATTCACTGCGATGGGGCCGGAACGGTTCCTCAATGCAACCTCTATGGTGGGAGTGGCCTCCGCCCATAGAAGTCCGCTGACAACACGCCAAAGCGAGGTGTTGCAGTTAGTTGCCAAAGGGTACCGTAGTAAGGCGATTGCGGATCAGCTGAACGTTAGCATCAAAACCATCGAAACTCATCGAGCTGACATCATGCGTCGGTTAGGGGTCAGGCACACCGCTGGCTTAGTGCACGAAGCCATCCGGCTAGGGCTGCTGGCTTCTCCCCAGGGCCACGAAGAGCCTTAGCAGCCCCTACATTATTATGTCTTGAGGGCTTCCATAGCCGTCTTATGTGGTATGGATTGACTAGTGAAGCCTTCATATCGAGCTTGGCTATGTCTGCGTTATTTATACAATGCGCTTAGACGCCGCCAGCACATACAAAAACTCCAGCCCCAGCGTAGCTGCAGCAAGTGATGTAATGTCGCCGTGGTCGTAGGCGGGGTTCACTTCCACTAAGTCCATACCCACCAGCTCCATACCCACCATGCCGCGCATTACTTTCAGCATCAGATCGGTGGACATACCGCCGCATACTGGCGTGCCGGTGCCCGGCGCAAAGGCGGGGTCCAGGCCGTCGATATCCAGCGTCACATAGGCTGGGTGATGGCCTACCCGAGCACGAATCCGCTCCAGTACCGCCGCAGGGCCATGGTCGTTCACCCAATCAGCATCGAGCACTTCGTAAGGGTGGTTGTTGCGGTCATAGCTGGTACGAATACCGATTTGCAGCGAATGCTCCGGTACGACCAAGCCTTCTTGTAAGGCATGGTGGAAAATGGTGCCGTGGTCAAAGCGCGTGCCTTGCTCATAGGTATCGGTGTGGGCATCGAAATGAATCAGTGCCAGCGGGCCATGCTCGCGGGCATGAGCGCGCAGCAGCGGCAGGCTGATGTAGTGGTCGCCGCCCAGCGTCAGCATTTTCTTGCCCGCTTTCAACCAGCGCATGGCGTGGGTTTCTAGGTTGTCTACCAGGCTTTCCGGCTCGCCGTAGGCGTAATCCAGGTTGCCGGCATCGCACACCCGCAGGCGCTCTTCCAGAGCAAAATCCCACGGCCAGCGCTTGCCTTCCCAAATCAAGTTGGCGGTGCTTTGGCGAATGGCGTTCGGCCCCATCCGCGTGCCAGAACGGCCAGAGCACGCTAGGTCAAACGGTACGCCGCTAACCACGACTTCAGCATCGGTGGCGTTGGGATCGGTAGCTTTGGGCACGCCCATAAACGTGGAGATAACGTCACCAAACAGGCTGGGCATGATCTGAGATGGGGTCATCTAACGTGTACTCCTATGGTGTGCAACAGTAAGAAAAGGGTGGCAAGCGCGAGCGGGGATGCTCAAGGAAGCGCGACGATAAGGAATTTTTCGCGATGAATGAAATGAATGTTTAGAATGAAATCATTCACACTATGAATAGTGAGGTGCTATGCGTTCGCTTCGCCACTTTGATCTAAATCTTCTGCTGGTGTTTGAGACGCTGATGCGCGAGCGCCATGTGACCCGCGCCGCTGAGAAGCTCCATTTAAGCCAGCCAGCGCTAAGCCATGCCCTCAAGCGCCTGCGTGAAGCGTTGGGTGACCCGCTATTGGTACGCACCGAGCAGGGCCTGCAGCCAACGCCCAGAGCGCTCACACTGCTGCCAGTGGTGCAGCAAGCCTTAGCCGCGCTTCAGGAAGGCCTCGCGCCGCCTGCCATCTTTGCCCCAGCGACCAGCACCCGGCGCTTTACCCTGGCGACTACCGACTACTTTGAAGAAGTCATGTACCCAGCGTTTCTTAGCCAACTGCTGGGCTATGCGCCGGGCATTAGTTTCTCCATTGAGTTGATTACCCCGGAAGTGCTTAGTGAGGCATTAGAGCAGCGCCAAGTAGATATGGTGGTGGGGCTGGATAGCCAATCATCGCTACCCAGTGGCGTGTTGCAAACGCCCTGGATGCATGAAGAGCTGGTGTGCCTAGCCGCCCAGCAGAACCCTCACGTAGGCGATGCCTTGGCGCTAGAGGAGTTTGCCCGCCAGCCCCATGTGGAGCTTGCCGATATCAGCGGCCTGCTGCCCAGCCGCATTGAGAGCTGCCTAGCCCAGCATGGGCTGAGCCGCCGGGTGATCTCGAAAAACCTCAACTACATCGCCGCCGCGCGGGTGGTGGCGCTCACCGATGCCATTATTACCTTACCCCGGCAAATGGCCGAGCGCTTTGTCGCGATGCTGCCCGTTCGCATGGTTGCCCCACCTGAAGAACTACCCGCCTTAACCATGACACTGATCCAGCATAGTCTCTACGCCAATGCCCCTGAAAACGTGTGGCTCTATGACGAGCTGACCGCGTTTGCACAGAGTGCTAGCCGGTAGAAAAATGACGTGTATGTAGTTGTGTTGTAGATAAACAACATAGTTGAATCAAAGGTTGAATGGTCACTGGCGGGCTCGGCATTAGATCCTAAACTGCTATCTGGCGCATTTTTTCGCGCAATAGTGAATAGGCAATAGTGAGTAGACAGCGCCCAAAGACGCTAGGGCAACCACCCAGCTGCAAGGGATTGGGCGCTGAACGCGGACAAACCAAGGGAGAAAGCGTGTGAAAATAGGCGCACCGAAAGAGATTGCTCGGGGAGAAGCGCGAGTCGCGTTGACCCCCGAGAGCGCAAAGCAACTTCAGAAGCTTGGCCATGAATGCCTCATCGAAACAGGTGCCGGCCTGGCTGCGGGTTTTAATGACGACACTTATCGCGACGCTGGCGTGACGGTGGCGGAGAGTGCCGACGCGCTTTGGCGCGACGCTGAGGTGGTCATTAAAGTCCGCGAGCCCTCTGATGAAGAGGCCGAGCGGCTGCGTGAAGGTCAAACGCTGATTGCCTTCTTCTGGCCCGCGCAAAACGAAGCGTTACTGGAGAAGTGCAAAGCTCAAGGCGCTACCGTGATCGCGATGGACATGGTGCCGCGTATTTCCAGAGCGCAGAAGATGGATGCGCTCTCCTCCATGGCGAACATTGCGGGCTACCGCGCAGTCATTGAAGCGGGCAATAACTTCGGCCGTTTCTTTACCGGCCAGGTGACCGCCGCAGGCAAAGTACCGCCTGCCAAGGTATTGGTCATCGGGGCTGGGGTGGCAGGTTTAGCGGCGATAGGCACCGCGACCAGCTTAGGGGCGGTAGTGCGCGCCTTTGACGTGCGCCCTGAAGTTTCTGAGCAGATCGAATCCATGGGCGCTGAGTTCCTGTTTCTCGATTTTGAGGATAGCCAGGACGGCTCCGAGAGCGGTGGCTACGCGGCCCCCTCAAGCCCTGAGTTCCGCGAAAAGCAGCTGGCGTGCTTCCGCGAACAGGCGCCGGAAGTGGATATCGTCATCACGACTGCGCTGATTCCCGGCAAGCCTGCGCCTAAGCTGTGGCTGGAAGATATGGTTGCTGCCATGAAGCCCGGCTCGGTGATTGTAGACTTAGCCGCCGAGAAGGGCGGCAACTGCGACTTGACCAAGCCCGACGAGCGCGTGGTGAGCGATAACGGCGTGGTGGTGATCGGCTATACCGATTTCCCCTCGCGCATGGCGACACAGGCCTCTCTGCTCTACGCCACTAATATTCGCCATATGCTCACCGATCTCACCCCGGAGAAAGACGGCGTTATCCACCACAATATGGAAGACGACGTGATTCGTGGGGCCACGGTGACTCACCAAGGGGAGATCACCTTCCCACCGCCGCCGCCCAAGGTCAAAGCCATTGGCGCGGCCAAGCCGAAGAAAAAAGAGAAAGCGCCGACTCCAGAAGAGAAGAAAGCCGCTGAGCTTGCCACCTTCAAAGCGCAAACGAAGAGCCAAGTGACCATGTTGGCAGTGGGCGGCGCGCTGATGCTGCTACTGGGGTTAGTCGCTCCTGCCTCGTTTATGCAGCACTTTATTGTCTTCGTGCTGGCCTGCTTTATCGGCTTCCAGGTGATTTGGAAAGTGAGCCACTCGCTGCATACACCGCTCATGGCGGTCACTAACGCCATTTCCGGTATCATTATTTTGGGAGCGATCCTGCAGATTGGCTCGGGCAGCGCGGTGGTTAGCGTGCTGGCGGCTATTTCGGTGTTAATCGCATCAATCAATATCGTGGGTGGCTTCCTGGTAACACGCCGGATGCTGGCCATGTTCCAAAAATCCTAAGCGGCGGAGAGACGATATGTTAGAGCAAGGATTCGTATCTGCCGCAGCGATTGCGGCAAGCGTGCTGTTTATTCTGTCGCTGGGCGGCTTGAGTAACCAGGAAAAAGCCAAACGGGCCGTGTGGTACGGCATTGTCGGGATGGCGCTAGCGGTGTTTTTCACTGCGTTTGGCCCGGGCATTGGCGGCTATTGGTGGCTCATCCCGATGATGCTGATTGGCGCGGGCATTGGGGCCTACGTGGCGGGTAAGGTCGAAATGACCGAAATGCCTCAGCTCGTGGCTGCGCTGCACAGCTTTGTGGGCTTGGCAGCGGTCTTCGTTGCCTGGAGCGCAGACCTGGAGCGTCGCCGGGTGATGGCAGCACGTGCCGCTGAAGCATCGCTGGACCAGTTCTCCGCCTTTGCGGCACTGGTGGCGACCAAAGCCCCCGATGAGCTGATGTTTCTGCAAGTTGAGGTGGTGCTGGGCATCTTTATCGGCGCGGTAACATTCACCGGTTCGGTGATTGCCTTCGGCAAGCTCGCTGGCAAAGTGGATGGCAAGCCAAAGCAATTGCCCGGCGGCCATATGTTGAATGCCGGTGCGGCGGCGCTGTCGCTGCTGTTGGCGATTATGTACCTCAACGGCGCAGGCTTCTGGACGCTGCTAGTGATTGCGGCGCTGGCGTTCTTTATCGGCTACCACCTGATCATGGGCATCGGCGGGGCGGATATGCCAGTGGTGGTCTCTATGCTGAATAGCTACTCCGGCTGGGCGGCGGCGGCAATTGGTTTCACGCTCTCCAACGACCTGCTTATTGTGACCGGTGCGCTGGTGGGCTCTTCCGGTGCGATTCTCTCTTACATTATGTGTAAGGCGATGAACCGTAACTTTGTCAGCGTGATTCTAGGCGGCTTTGGGGGCACGAAAGGGCCTGCTGCCGAGATTGAAGGCGAGCAGGTGTCGATTGATGCCAATGGCGTTGCCACGGCGCTTAACGATGCCGATAGCATCATTATCGTGCCGGGTTACGGTATGGCGGTGGCCCAAGCGCAAACGGTGGTGAGCGATTTAGTCCGCAAGCTGCGCGCCGCTGGCAAAACCGTCCGCTTCGGGATTCACCCCGTGGCTGGGCGCTTGCCAGGGCATATGAACGTACTGCTGGCGGAAGCCAAGGTGCCCTACGATATCGTGTTGGAGATGGATGAGATCAACGACGACTTTGCCAGTACCGACGTGGTCATCGTCATCGGCTCCAACGACATCGTGAACCCTGCGGCCGAAGAGGACCCCAACAGCCCTATTGCGGGGATGCCGGTTCTCAAAGTATGGGAAGCGAAGCAGGTGTTCGTCAGCAAGCGTGGCCAGGGCACTGGCTACTCGGGTATTGAGAACCCGCTATTCTTCAAGGAGAACACGCGAATGTTCTACGGCGATGCTCGCGATAGCTTAAACGCCCTGCTACCGCTGGTGGAGTAATCAAGTAAAGCAGTAGACTGACAAGGAACGGGGCGCTCAGCGCCCCGTTTCACGTTTGATTGTTAATAGCTATCAGCTTGTTGGTTAAATGCAAATTGTGACTATTGAGTAGGTGCTTTAAAACTGTAAAACATGAATAACGCATCCGCTGACGATCTACACAGTAGCTTGCAGCAAAGATGCAGAGCATTTGTTCCCTTGGTATCGCCAAGGCATAGAGCAATAAGGGAGAGAGCTATGAGCGGTAAATGTCCTGTCATGCACGGTGGTAACACCTCGACCGGTACTTCTAACAAAGATTGGTGGCCGGAAGGGTTGAATCTGGATATTTTGCATCAGCAAGATCGCAAATCAGACCCGATGGATCCGGATTTCAACTACCGTGAAGAAGTACGCAAGCTCGATTTCGACGCGCTGAAAAAAGACGTTCACGCGCTGATGACCGATAGCCAAGAGTGGTGGCCCGCTGACTGGGGGCACTACGGCGGTTTGATGATCCGCATGGCTTGGCACTCCGCAGGCACCTACCGTATTGCTGATGGCCGTGGGGGCGGTGGTACCGGAAGCCAGCGCTTTGCACCGCTCAACTCCTGGCCGGACAACGTCAGCCTGGATAAAGCGCGCCGTCTGCTGTGGCCGATCAAGAAGAAGTACGGCAACAAAATCAGCTGGGCAGACCTGATGATTCTGGCTGGCACCGTGGCTTATGAGTCCATGGGCTTACCTGCTTACGGCTTCTCTTTCGGCCGCGTCGATATTTGGGAACCCGAAAAAGATATCTACTGGGGTGACGAAAAAGAGTGGCTGGCACCTTCTGACGAACGCTACGGCGACGTGAACAAGCCAGAGACTATGGAAAACCCGCTGGCGGCTGTCCAGATGGGGCTTATCTATGTGAACCCGGAAGGTGTTAACGGCCAGCCTGATCCGCTGAGAACCGCGCAGCAGGTACGTGAAACCTTCGCACGTATGGCGATGAACGACGAAGAGACCGCAGCCCTCACTGCTGGCGGCCACACCGTAGGTAAATGCCATGGTAACGGTGATGCCTCTGCGCTGGCCGCTGAGCCTGAAGCGTCTGACGTTGAAAACCAGGGCTTTGGCTGGGGCAACCCCAACATGCAGGGCAAGGCGAGCAACGCCGTGACCTCGGGCATTGAAGGTGCGTGGACCACTAACCCCACGAAATTCGATATGGGCTACTTCGACCTGCTGTTTGGCTACGAGTGGGAGCTGAGAAAGAGCCCTGCCGGTGCCCATCAGTGGGAGCCGATTGACATCAAAGAGGAAGACAAGCCGGTCGACGCCAGCGACCCCTCTATTCGCCACAACCCGATCATGACTGATGCGGATATGGCGATGAAGATGGATCCGACCTATCGCGCTATCTGCGAAAAATTCATCGCGGATCCGGAGTACTTCAAGAAAACTTTCGCGAAGGCGTGGTTCAAGCTGACGCACCGTGACCTGGGTCCGAAAGCACGCTACATCGGCCCGGAAGTACCGGCGGAAGACCTGATTTGGCAAGATCCGATCCCGGCAGGCAACACCGACTACTGCGAAGAAGTGGTCAAACAGAAAATTGCGCAAAGTGGCCTGAGCATTAGTGAGATGGTCTCCACCGCTTGGGATAGCGCCCGTACTTATCGCGGCTCTGACATGCGCGGCGGTGCTAACGGTGCCCGCATTCGCTTGGCCCCACAGAACGAGTGGCAGGGCAACGAGCCTGAGCGCCTGGCGAAAGTGCTGAGCGTCTACGAGCAGATCTCTGCTGACACCGGCGCTAGCGTCGCGGACGTGATCGTTCTGGCCGGTAGCGTAGGCATCGAGAAAGCCGCGAAAGCAGCAGGTTACGATGTACGCGTTCCCTTCCTGAAAGGCCGTGGCGATGCGACCGCCGAGATGACCGACGCAGACTCCTTCGCACCGCTGGAGCCGCTGGCCGATGGCTTCCGCAACTGGCAGAAGAAAGAGTACGTGGTGAAGCCGGAAGAGATGCTGCTGGATCGTGCGCAGCTGATGGGCTTAACCGGCCCGGAAATGACCGTGCTGCTGGGCGGTATGCGCGTACTGGGCACCAACTACGCTGGCACCAAGCATGGTGTATTCACCGATCGTGAAGGCCAGTTGACCAACGACTTCTTTGTGAACCTGACCGATATGGGGAACAGCTGGAAGCCGGTAGGTAGCAACGCCTACGAAATCCGCGACCGTAAGACCGGTGCCGTGAAGTGGACCGCCTCGCGGGTGGATCTGGTATTTGGTTCCAACTCGCTGCTGCGCTCTTACGCAGAAGTGTACGCCCAGGACGATAACGGCGAGAAGTTCGTCAAAGACTTCGTCGCCGCCTGGACCAAAGTGATGAACGCCGACCGTTTCGACGTCGCGTCGTAAGTCAGCAACGGTTCGTCGTACTATCTAAGGCACCCCTAGCGGGTGCCTTTTTTTGTATGCGTGCCTGGGCATCGCTGGTTCGTCAGCTTTGCTACAGTAGCGCATGCTTTCCCTTTGATATAACAACACGAGATCGACGATGAAACGCAGTAAATGGATATGGCTAGTATGGGCCGTTGTCTTGTTAAGTTATTTAGTGCCTTACACGCTGTTAAGCGACGTGTCGCGATGGTACGGCAGCTTTTTGTTTTGGGCCGTGGCCGGGGTGGCCATCATTGCTCTGAACGTGTTTATTACGACAGATTTTAAGGAGCATAGCGATGACTGAGTCGCTCATTTGGTGGTCCATTGCTATCTACTTATTAGTGGCCATAGGCATTGCTATTCTGTCGCGCCAACGCCCGGCGAAAGGCGGTTCAGAAAGCATGTCCGGCTACTTTTTGGGTAACCGCCAAATGAACGGGTTTGTCTCGGCGCTGAGCTACAGTGCCACGACGTATAGCGCCTTTATGATGGTGGGCCTGGCTGGCCTGACCTATGCGGGCGGCGTGGGCGCGCTCGGTTTTGAAATCATCTACTTTGCCGGTGTCTCACTGGTGGCGGTTTTCGGCCCTAAGTTCTGGGCGGTCGGCAAGAAGTTCGGCTACGTGACGCCCAGCGAGATGTTGGGCCACCGCTACCATAGCAAGCAGGTGGCCATGGCCGTGTCGATTGCCAGCTGTATCTTCCTGATCCCTTATTCCGCCGTTCAGCTCGCTGGTGTCGGCTACCTGTTGCAGGGTATTACTGATGGCGCCATTACCTTTACCACCGGGGTCGTGCTAGCCACGGTGATCGCCATTTTCTTCTCCTATATCGCGGGGATTCGTTCGGTCATGTGGACCGACTCGCTCCAGGCCATCATGATGATTGTGGCCTCTACCCTGGTAGCCTTTCTGGTGATTCAAAGTCTGGGCGGTTTTGGTGCGCTCTTCGATACGCTGGCAACGGAGCACCCGCAGTCCCTGACGGTACCTGGCCCAGGACTATTCAGCTTTGTCACCTTCTTGGGGCTCACCATTCCCTGGTTCTTCTTTAGCCTTTCTAATCCGCAGGTCAGCCAGCGTCTTTTCATGCCCTCGTCGCTGCGCTCGATGCGCCACATGCTGATTGGCTTTTTGGTGTTCGGTTTTATTTACACCCTCGTTTCGGTGCTTTGGGGGTTCTCGGCTTTGGCTGCTTTCCCTAGCCTAGAGCGCGCCGATTTAGCCACGCCCACGCTACTGGCCTCAGAGTTTGTGCCGCCCGTATTAGGCGTGATTGTGATGATCGGTATTATGGCCGCCGCTGTTTCCACGATCGATTCAATCATGCTGACTCTGGCGTCCATGGTCTCCCGCGACGTCTATTCCAACCTCAAGCCGAACGTCAGTGAAAAGCGACAACTGCTGGTGGGTAAGTGTGTGGTGCCGGTGATTGCACTGATGGCGCTGGCCTTCGCAGAGCTGCAGCTTGACCTGATTGCGGTGCTGTCGGTGGCCGCCTCGTCGGGCTTGGTGGCTATGGTGCCTGCGCTGATCGGTGCTTTCTATTGGAAGCGCGGCACGGCTGCCGGTGCACTGACCAGCGTGGTGGGTACCAGCGCCTTTGTGCTGCTGATGTATGCCACCGGTAACTCGTTGCTGGGCCTGCCTGCCGGTGTATGGGGCATTGTGGTCGCGAGTGTGCTGTTTGTTGGCGTTAGTCTTGTGACCAAGCCTCATCAAGACTCTACCGATGCTTTCTTTGCCGCCATCGCGGAAGAGTTGGGTAAACAGCGCCGCCCCGCCAGTGACCCAACGACCAAGCAAGCGGCTCATTAGGCACCCTATCGATAAAAGCCCCTGATGAGGGGCTTGTCAGCTTACTGCCACTGCAATAACTGCGCTCTGTAGGCCGCCTGCGCCTGCGTCGCACTGATGGGCTGCAAGCGCACCTTGGTGCCCGGTAAACACTGAGCGAGGCGGGCGCAGGCCATGGGTGTTAAAGCACCCAGGCGCGGGTAGCCACCGATGGTTTGGCGATCGTTCATCAGAATGATCGGCTGGCCATCGGGAGGAATCTGCACGGCTCCTAACGGAATGCCTTCAGAGACGATGCCGCCCAGGCGGCTGTTCAGCGCTTTGCCGGTCAGTCGAATGCCCATGCGGTCAGCGCGTTGGTCCACGGTCCAGGGCTGGTTGAAGGCATCGAACAGGCTGCGCCCGGCAAAGTGCGCGGCCTGGGAGCCTAACACCATGTCCAGCACGGTGTCTTCTGCATCAGGCAGAGGAAGCTGGGTGCCTTGAGGCAACTGTCGCGACGTGGCGCTGCTGCCTTTCCAGGTGAGTTGGTCGCCGGTTTTAAGCGGTTTGCCATCTTCGTGCAGGCCGCCGATTTGCTCTCTTGCCGTGCAGGCTTGGCTGCCCAGCACTGTTGGCGCATCAAGCCCGCCAGGAAAGGCAAGGTACGCGCGCAGGCCTTTTCGCGGCTGACGAAAGACCAGCGTTTGGCCCGCTTGCATCATAAAGCTGTCGTTGGGCGTCAGCGGCTGGCCATCCAGCGTGGCGGCAAGGTCGGCTCCTGTGAGGGCAAGGCGCACGTCGCTATTGGCCACCAGCGTCAGGTTGCCGCCCATCACGATTTCCAGCGCGGCGCTCTCCAGCGGGTTGCCCAGCAGCCAGTTGGCCCAGCGGAAGGCGATCCAGTCGGCGGCACCGCCCTGAGTCACGCCTAAGTGGCCGACGCCGAAGCGGCCCGCATCTTGAATCAGCGCCAGCGGTCCGGCTTGCTTAACGGTCAACATGGGTTGGCTCATGACCGCTCCTCCAGCGGGGTCGTATCTCCCCCGGCCGCTTCAAATTCTGATTGGGAT
Source organism: Vreelandella lionensis (assembly GCF_044543515.1). Lineage (NCBI taxonomy): Bacteria > Pseudomonadati > Pseudomonadota > Gammaproteobacteria > Oceanospirillales > Halomonadaceae > Vreelandella > Vreelandella lionensis. The sequence goes on from NZ_JBITWC010000024.1 coordinate 12,589, forward strand.
ATCGCCTTAAAGCGCACTTTATCGCCCGGGCGCAGCAGCGGCTCGCCACGTTTGGCGTGCTCGAAAAGCGGCACGGCTGTTCTGCCAAGAATGTTCCAGCCGCCCGGCGAAAGCAGGGGGTAAATGGCGGTTTGCCGGTCGGCAATGCCGACGCTTCCTGCCGCCACGCGGCGGCGGGGCGTTTTTAAACGCGGCGTGGCAATGGCCTCATCAACCAGGCCCATAAAGCCGTAGCCAGGGGCAAAGCCCAGTGCAAACACGCAGTAATCGTGACTGCAGTGGCGCTCGATCAGCGCCTCGACGCTGAGCCCGGCGCGCTGGGCAACGGTGGGCAGTTCCGGGCCAACGCGCTCGTCGTACCATACGGGGATTTCGTGGAGCTGGCCCTGTTGGGCATCGGCGGGCGTTAAATTGCGCAGCGCGCTGCGCGCGAGCGTTGAGGCTTGAGCAAAAGTGAGCTTCTGGCAGTCGTAGTGCACCAGCAGGGTGGTGTACGACGGGATAAGATCAATCAGCGCGTGATCAAAGGCGCGCCGCAGCGCCTCGTCAGCGGCCATGATCCACGCCATATTAGTTTCATCAATGGCGTCGAACAGGCGCACCGTCAGGGCGTCCATCGCCGCCGTTTCTAAGCGCAGTTTCACGCGGACTCCAGCGCCGTAAAGGCCTCACGAATGGCACGCACGGCGGCCACGGATTCGGGGTTATCGCCATGCACGCAGAGCGTGTCGCAGGGCAACTGCAAGGCGCTGCCATCCCGGGCGGTCAGCGCTTCGCCTTTGGCCAGGGCAACGGCTTGGGCGACGATGGTGGCTTGGTCGTGATGCACAGCCCCCGGCAGGCGGCGAGAGGCGAGATGCCCAGTGGCCTCATAAGCGCGGTCAGCGAAGGTTTCAAACCACAGCGTCACGCCCATTTTTTCCGCTAATTGACGATGCGGCTCTGGGTTGGCGGTGGCCATCACCATGAGCGGCAGGCGGGCATCGAATGCCTTCACGGCCCGCATGGCACCTTCCAGCAATTCCAGATTGGCAGCCATGTCGTTGTACATCGCCCCGTGGGGTTTGACGTAGCTCAGCGCGGTGCCTTCCGCTTGGCAAATGCCTGCCAGCGCGCCAATTTGGTAGAGCATCATGTCTTCCACTTCGGCAGGAGAGCAGGCCATGGAGCGGCGGCCAAAGCCCATTAAATCCGGGTAGCCGGGATGCGCGCCGATCTTCACGCCGTGCTGGACGGCAAGCGCCACCGTTTTACGCATCACATGGGGGTCTGAGGCGTGGTAGCCGCAGGCAATGTTGGCACAGTCAACGTAGGGCATAACATCAGCGTCTAAACCAATCGACCAGTTGCCGAAACTTTCGCCCATATCGCAGTTAAGCAGCGGAATCGCCATAACGTCTCCTGCAGGGTTGCGTGTTGTTAGTGATTGATATCGCGATTGATTAGTCAAATAAGTACAAATATTGGCTAATCATGTTTATTACATAATAAGCGTGTTTATGTTTGTGCTATCGCAAAAATAATATATGGAGCCTGCGTCACAAGTGCCAATCGTTTTTAGCGATATTAAGTATCGGTGCTTCCTATCATGCTGTTATTTAGTGGAAAAATAGTTGACGCTAGGGCGCTATACGATTATCAACTAAAGAAAGCGACTCAAAAAAGATTACAAAAGAGACGCCCTTATCCGCCTGATGTAGCGCCGTTGCGCCACCAATAAAAATGGCAATGAAAGGGTGATCTCGAGGAGTACCACATGCGGTTGCCAGCCCCGCGACAGCATGTCCGTGCCCAACACGGCATGTTGCACTTACATTTGCATATCAACGCCTCACGATGGGAGACCATGGTGTGTGGCGTGGTGGAGGCGCTTGACGCTGTGCTTCCCGTGAATGCTTCATTACAGGCTGGTTAAGCACGATGCTGGATTTTAAGGAACTCGACGCCTTTGTTTGGGCGGTGAAACTTGGCTCTTTTCGTAAAGCGGCGGTGCGTTTACACATTACGCAACCGTCGATATCTGAGCGTATCTCGCGTTTAGAGAGCACGGTGGGCGAGCTACTGCTTGAGCGCTCGGCGCGGCCTATTCAGCCTACTATGCGTGGTAGGGAATTCTTCCTGCATGCCGAACGTATGCTGGCCCAGCGCGATGAAGCCCTCAAACTTTTCGATAGTGAAGAAGACTTTTCCGCCCCGCTGCGCCTGGGAACGATTGAAACCATTGCCCACAGTTGGTTCCCCACGTTTATGCAGCGGCTCACCGAGCGCTACCCGCGGTTGATTATTGAGCTCACCGTGGATTACTCCCCGGCGCTGAACGAGCGGCTGAACAGCAATGAGCTGGATATTCTGCTGGCCATGAACGGCTACCTGCCTTCAGAGCAAATTGACCATGAGACGCTCAGCCCCTATGAAATGGGGATGTTTGTTTCACCTCGACACGCCCAGATGTTAAGCAAACGCCCCGATGCTTGGCATTCAACGCTGCCATTTATCTCCTTTGGCAAGCTGGCGCGTCCGTATGAAGAGTTAGTAAGTTATTTAGCCGACCAAGGTGTTCAACAGCCGCGTATTCATAGTGTGAGCACGCTGATGACGATTGTGCGTTTAACCACGGAAGGGCTGGGTATCGGCGCGCTACCAGTAGCCACTGTGCTGGATGAGTGGCGGCGGGGCGAGCTGTTCCGTTTGGCGCTTCCCGCGCCACTACCAGCCATGCACTATGATGTTATTTGGCGCAGCGCAAATCATCCTCGTTTCTGCCGTGGCGTTGGCCGCTTGGCGCAGGAGTGCGCGCTAGAGTATGCCGCTGAAAAGCATACCGAGATTACTAACACGTGTTTTACCGGATGCTGGGTAACACCTAGCGTCCCTTCCTCCACCCCTAAGGCAACACCTCCATCAATATGAATAAGAGGATTTTTTCTATGCGTACTCGCATTGCGACCCCACTGCTTCTTGCCACTGCATGCAGCCTTGCGGCGGCATCCACGGCCCATGCCGCAGAGTGGACCATGGCCACCCCTTATGGGGACGCCAGCTTCCACACCCAAAACACCAAGCAATTTGCTGAAGATGTGGCAGAAGCCACTGACGGCGAACTCACCATTACCGTACACAGCGGTGGGGCGCTGGTCTCTCACGGCGAGATCAAACCCTCTGTGCGTCGCGGAACGATCGATGCCGGTGAGGTGTTCCTGTCGATTCTCTCCAACGACGACCCGATTTTTGAAGTCGATACGCTGCCCGGTGTGGCCGGTAGCTACGATGATGCCTATGCGCTGTGGGAAGCCACTAAGCCGATGATTACTGAGCTATTCGCCTATGAGGGGCTGATTCCGCTCTACGCCGTCGCATGGCCTGCTCAGGGCATTTATACCGCCGAGCCGCTGACTGACCCAGCCCAGTTTGATGGGCTGCGCGTACGCGCACCAAACATCAATACCCAGCGCTTCGTTGATAACCTGGGCGGCAGCCCGACCGAAACCGAAGAGTCGGATATCCCCACTGCCTTCAGCACTGGCCGAGTAGATGCCATGATTACTTCAAGCTCCACCGGTAACTCCATGGCCGCGTGGGACTACGTCACCGACTACACCGACGCCAACCTGTGGCTGCCGAAGAATATCGTGTTTATCAGCCAGCGCAGCTTTGACCGCTTAGATGAAGCCACTCAAGAAGCGCTGATGGAAGCAGCGGCGCGTGCCGAAGAGCGTGGCTGGCAGATGAGCCGTGACAACAACGATGAAAGCCTGGCAGCTCTGAAAGAGAACGGCATCAGCGTGTCCGAGCCTAATGCTGACGTTGCCGCCGCGCTGCAAGCCGCAGGTGATGAGCTATTTGCCGATTGGCAGTCCCGTGCGGATGACGAAGCCAAGCAAGCGCTGGAAACGTATCGTGCCCAGCGTAGCAACTAACCTTCCGGTGCTGTGTTAATCCTCGGGGGCAGCCTGTGTGCTGCCCCTTTCTCCACGCGCTCTGTGAGACTGCGAACATGACGTTTAAATTCGACAAACTCTACCGCCTCGGTGCCTGGGGCGCAGCAGCGTGCATGGTGGCGATTTGTGCGCTGATCGCGCTTCAGGTCACTTTCCGTTTAGTGGATGCGCTATTGGTATTGGTCGGCCAGGAGCGGCTCGGTGTCAGCATTACCGGCGTCTCGGAAATGGCCTCCTATTTATTGGTAGGCGCCACCTTTCTTGGGTTGGCCTACACCTTTGTTCATCATGCCCATATCCGCGTGACCTTACTGATTTCACGCCTGCCTTCTGCGGTGCGCGTGTGGTTTGAGGTGTTTGGGCTGATTATTGCGCTGGTTATCAGCGTACTACTGGCCTACGGCCTGATTGGTTTGGCGAGGGAAAGCCTAGAGTACAACGATGTTTCGTCGGGCTTTTTGTCGATTCCCCTGTGGATCCCCCAGGTGGTGCTGGCCGTTGGGGTAGGGCTGCTGGCCCTGGCGCTGTTAGAAGCGCTGTGGATGGCCGGGCGCATTGCCATACGCGACCCGTCAAGCTTCCGCGAAGCCACTTCCATCGACGATAACGAAGCGCATTAAGCGGCTACTCGGGAGATACCCTCGTGCTACTACTAAGTTTAGCGACTATTTTTACCCTGGTGCTGCTGCTGGGCAGCGGGGTGTGGATTGCCTTTGCCTTGATAGGCACAGCGTGGATTGCGCTGCAATTTTTCAGCCCTTTTGACCCTGGCCCGATTCTGGCCTCCGATTTTTGGGGCGCAAGCTACGGCTGGGATTTAACCGCGCTGCCGATGTTTATCTGGATGGGCGAGATTCTGTTTCGCTCGGGGCTGGCGGACAATATGTTCCGTGGACTTTCGCCCTGGTTGAACCGTCTGCCGGGCCGCTTGCTGCATACCAATATCATTGGCAGTGGCATGTTCGCGGCGGTGTGTGGCTCGTCGGCGGCTACCTGTGCCACGGTGGGCAAAATGACCCTGCCGGAACTGGAGCGCCGGGGCTACGACAGCAATATGGCCATTGGCACTTTGGCCAGTGCGTCTACGCTGGGGCTGTTGATTCCACCCTCGATTGTGCTGATCGTCTACGGAGTGGTTACGGAGCAATCCATCTCGCGGCTGTTTATGGCGGGCATTGGCCCAGGCTTGATGATCTTGGCGCTGTTCATGGCCTATTTGGTACTCTGGGCGCTGCTCAAAGGCAACCGTGACGGCCTGACAGGTGCTGACGAATCCGATATGAGCTTTGCCGAAAAGCTGCGTAATACCTGGTCGTTGGTGCCTATTTTGCTGCTAATCGGCGGGATTATCGTGTCGATTTACGGTGGGCTGGCCTCACCGACGGAAGCGGCAGCGGTGGGCGTGGTGCTGTCGATGATCATTGCTCGGTTCAACGGCCACTTTAATCGGGCGATTTTTACCGATTCGCTGTTTGCTGCGGTACGCACGGCCTGCATGATCGCCTTTATTATTGCCGGGGCGTCGTTTTTAACCTCAGCCATGGGCTTTACCCAGGTACCCATGAAGCTCGCTCAGGCGATTGGTGAAATGGGGTTATCGCCTACCATGCTGCTGATTGCGCTCACGTTGCTGCTACTCATCATGGGCTGCTTTCTGGATGGTATTTCGCTCATCCTACTGGTGACGGCGATTATCATGCCGGTGGTCAGCGCGGCAGGCTTTGACCTGATTTGGTTCGGTATCTACTTGGTGATTGTGGTGGAGATGTCGCAAATCACGCCGCCGGTTGGGTTTAACCTGTTTGTGATCCAAGGGTTAACCGGTAAGGATATTCTGACCATTACCAAAGCGACGCTGCCGTTCTTTCTACTAATGCTGCTGGCGATTGCGCTAATGCATCTCTTCCCCAGCATCGCGCTTTACCTGCCTTACGCCATGACCAGCTGATTGCTAGGGTTAATGACCGTAAACCGACACACCGCCCCGGCCAGAGCGCTTGGTGAAGTACATGCTCTGGTCGGCGGCGTCAATCAGCTCTTGCTCATTACCAAACCCACCATCGTTGAGGCAGGCCACGCCAATCGATACGGAAACGTACACTGGCTTTTGATCGACGCGTGCCATGGGGCGCTCTTGTAAGCGTCGTGTGATGCGTTCGGCAAAGCATTTAGCGCTGTCGGCATCTTCATCTGGCAAAATCACTAGAAACTCTTCACCACCGTAGCGGCCCGCTACGTCGCCTGAGCGAATGAGAGAGGTAAGCGTTTTGCCAAAATGAGTCAGCACTCGATCACCCGCCTGATGGCCGTATTGGTCGTTAAGCACTTTAAAATGGTCTAAGTCGATAAATACAACGGACATCGTGCGCTTCGTCGTGAGACAGAGATGGAAGCGCTCCCGCAACTGCTCTTCAAGCCAAGCACGGTTAGCCAACTTGGTTAGGGGGTCGATACGGCTGCGCTGCTCTAGCTTCGCATAGTCGTTTAACAATGTTTCCCGCGCCTTGTACTGAGCATCCAAGCGGGCACTGAGTGACAGAGTATGTTCAAAAAGCAGCTGTTGGGCGTTTTGAAGCAGTGCCAAACTATCTACTCCGCAGGGGGCGCTCAATCCTAAGGCGTTTGATAACGGCGGCAGCGTTTGCTGCAAGTGAGCTAATAAGCCATCAACTGCCCAGTTATTGAAGGTAGGTAAAGTACGCCACTGCCGTAACACATCTGCTAGCGCTTGCGATGGATTAGCCGATAACCACGCATCTGCGATAGGGCCAGACATACGTAAGCAAACTGCTGCCATATCGTCCGTCTCAAGGCTGCCGTGACTGTGGTAAATCGCATTGATCAATTCGTCATGCGCCCCCCACTTCGCCATTAACCATGCACCTACCAGCGTGTGGTCACAACCAAAGTAGCGCTTTTCTACCTGTATGATGTGCTGATGAGAGGAGCGGTCGTCGGCATAGAGCAGGTCAGCATCGGCGGGATAAGCCTTCTGTAGTGCCAGGATGCCAATATCTTGTAGCAACGCTGTGGTAAAAATGCTGCCTGATTGGTGAGGGCAGAGCTGTTTTGCTAGGTAGCTCGCGGCGGCCGCTGCTGTGATGGCACGCTGCCAGAAGCGTGCTCGGCTGTGTGCGTCATGGTCGTCTTCAAACAGGCAAAAACTCAACACGGTGGCGAGAGTAACATCCAAGCCTAAACGCTGGGTGGCATCGAAACAGGTATGCGAGGGCTGTGCCGTACGCAGGTAATGTACGCTATTGGCCACGCTCATTACCCGTGCAGTGAGGGCAGGGTCATGCTCTATCGCTTTGGCATAGTCGCTGCACGTAGCGTCGGCAGTGCGAGCGACATTCAGCACTCGCAGGGCTGCCGCTGGTAGAGAGGGCAAGCGCTTGCATTGCAGCAATGTACTACTAATAAAACTAGGAAGCTGGTCAGCGAGAGTGGTGTAACGCGTTTCGCTGGCGGCGGTGTTAACCGTCATATTATCTCCTTGTATGCCGTTCAGCGAAGCCGGTGGTGAGTGCCATCTGATCTGAATAGATGCTTCTAGCATATTGTGGAATATTGTGGATTCTAACGATATTGCTATGGATAGCACTGTCAATCAGTAAGGTAGCTGTTTATGGTGCAAACGTCGCTGTGCTTTGTTAAAACAGTGGCAAAGCTTAGCTGCTCTACAACGACATAAGCGAGTGCGACGATGCACACAAGGAAAGAAGCAGCAGAGATTTTTCGTCAGCTAGCGGAAGGTTTTGGGCGCAGTGGCCATCCCAACTTCTTTGCTACGCTGGTTGAACAGCTTGCTCGACTATTAACTGTGGATCACGCACTGGTGGCGGTGGTCACTCACGATAATATAGCTGAAACCTTGGCTGTTTGGTCAAATGGTGGCTTGCAAGCCAATCTCTCCTATCCCCTGGCGGGCACGCCCTGCGAAACCGTGGTGGGCCATGAGCCCTGTCTGTACGCCTGCGATGTGCAATCCCGCTTTCCAGAAGACGATCTCCTAAGCCAGCTCGGTGCCGATAGCTATATGGGGTTGCCGCTATTCGCCCCAGATGGCACCGCCATTGGTCTGCTGGCAGTGCTCCACAATCAGCCAATACAGTTTGATGGATTGGAAAATGAAATTCTGCGTATTGCGGCCGCCCAAGCTGGCGCTGAATTAGGGCGTCGCCAAGCGGAAAATGCGCTACGCAAAAGCGAGGCCGCTGCCAAAGAGAGCGAGCGCCGGCTGAACACCTTGCTCAATCACCTGCCAGGTATGGCTTACCGCTGCCTGAATAATCAAGACTGGACCATGCAACTGGTCAGCAAAGGGGCCGAGGCGCTTACTGGCTACCGGCCTGATGAGCTGGAAGCGAACCGTGTGACCAGCTTTGCCAGCTTAGTCCATAAAGATGATCAGGAACGGATATTTCTGGACATACAGGAGGCCATTTGCCAGCGACGCCCCTACCGTGTGATTTATCGGATTCGACACCGAGATGGCAGCGAACGCTGGATGTGGGAGCAAGGGCAAGCCGTTTTTAAGGAGTCAGGGGAGGTGCTCTGCCTGGAAGGCTTTATTACTGACGTGACTGACCAGCAGGAGTCACAGCGCGTACAACGCGCTGTGATGCAGGTGGCCTCGACGGTCACCTCTCGGGTAGGTGATGACTATTTTCAGCAGCTGATCGCCACATTAACAACGCTGCTGGAGGCCGATGCGGGCTTTATTGCGCTACTGGATCAGCCGGTGCCGCCATTACAGGGAGATGGCTTTCACCCTAACAACCTGCTGCCTGCCACTACAGGTCATACTGTTAGTCTAGTGGTGGATGGTCAGATACGTAAGAACTACACGTTCCTACTCCGTGACACCCCGGTGGAGGGGGTTGTGCTAGAGCAGGAGAGCGTCGTGCATCATGGGCAGCGATTTACGTTGCCGGGAGCGACGCTCAGCGCCCAGGCATGGATCGGTAGACGTCTGGATAATGCTAAAGGTGAGGCCATTGGGGTGATGATGGTGTTCTATAAAGCACCGCTGAACACCAACGCCTTCGCCACCTCGGTATTACGGATTCTCTCTACTGGCGCTGCCGCTGAGTTAGAGCGTCGCCGTGATCATCGCCATATACATCAATTGGCTTACACCGATAGCACGACTGGGCTACCCAACCGCGCACGGTTTATGGAAATGCTGTCTACTATGGGTCAGCTATCGGGGCAGCAGCGCTCTCCATTATCGTTACTGTTGTTGGATCTGCGTCGTTTTAAAGAGATCAACGATCTTCATGGTCATCAAGTGGGCGACCAGTTGCTTGCCACAGTGGCAAGACGACTACAGCACCTCGGCCTGCCTGACGTGCACTGCGCGCGCCTCTCGGGTGATGAATTTGCATTGCTATTGCCGAGCATTGAGCGTGCTAGCCTTGATGAAGTGGTTAGGCAGTTAAGTACGCTGGTTAAACGGCCTACCAGGCTTGATCACCGCATATTTAATCTGGATGTTAGTATCGGGTTCGCGCGTTATCCGGGCGATGTCGCTAGCCCAAGTGAGCTGTTCAATGCTGCTAGCATTGCGCTTCATCATGCGAAAAAGCTTGAATCTAATATCTCTCCCTATACGCAAACCATGCGCCATACGCTAGAGCGCCGCCAATGGATGACTGAGCGGCTACATTCAGCGATTTTAGAGCGCCGCTTGCAGCTTTACTTTCAGCCACAGGTGGACTTGAACACCCAAACGCTGACCGGGGCAGAGGCGCTATGCCGCTGGCACGACCCGGAGTGGGGATGGGTCAGCCCCAGTGAGTTTATTCCTCTGGCCGAAGAGCGTGGGATGATCCGCTTGCTAGGCGACTGGGTGCTTGAAGAAGCCGCCCGACAGCTCAGTGTTTGGCAGGCGGCGGGTACGCCTCTGCCGGGACGCTTATCAATTAATATCTCCGCTCAGCAGTTTGCTGACCCCCGGCTCACCACGCATATTGCTACGCTGACCTCCAATATCTCGCCCAGCGCGATTGCTCTGGAGCTAACGGAGAGCGACTTTATGCGCGACCCGGACCAAGCGGTCATTATTACCCAGGCCATGCGTCAAGCCGGGTATGCGCTGTTTATTGATGATTTTGGCACTGGCTACTCCTCGCTCTCCTATTTGCGTCGCTTTGCCGCTGATGCGCTGAAAATCGATATCTCCTTCGTGCGCGATATGCTTGATAACCATCACGATCGGGCGATTGTGCAAACGATTATCGCCATGGCAAACACATTAGAAATGAAAACCCTTGCCGAAGGCGTCGAAAGTGCCGCCCAAGCGGCACTGCTGGCAGACATGGGGTGCAACCAGGCCCAAGGCTACTGGTTTGGAAGACCGCTACCCGCCGATGAGTTCACCCGTACTTGGCTAAACGACTAGACGTCATCTTAATGTCATCACCGTTGGCATACCCTACGCGCGCCAAACCGCGACGATAGGAGTTTCCCATGCGCCTGGCCCTGTTTGACCTTGATGACACCCTCCTGGATGGAGACTGCAGCGACCGCTGGAATTTATGGGTGATTGAGCAAGGGTGGATCAGCGACGCGGAGCGCTTCATGGCGCGTGCAGAGCAGATGCAGCAGGCCTACCATGCGGGCAAGCTTAAGCTGGAAGAGTACCTCGCCATGACATTGGCTCCCTTGAAAGGGCGGCGAGTGGTCGACGTCGAAAAAGAGGTGGAGCGCTTCGTCGACACCCATTTGCAGCCGCGCATTTTCGATCAGGCGTGGCGCTGTCTGGAAAGCCATCGCAACGCGGGCGATACCCTGGTGCTGATCTCTGCCTCATCCCACCATTTGGTGGCCCCCATTGCGGCGGCATTGGGCATCGAGCACGTGCTCGCGGTGGAGCTGGAAGTCGCCACTTCGGAGGAGGGGCGTGTGTACACTGGGTGTAGCCAAGGCGTGCTCTCGTACCGAGGCGGCAAGGTGATCCGCTTTCAGCAGTGGCTAGCAGAACACGCCATCACGCCAAGTCATACCACCTTCTACTCCGACTCCCGCAATGACCTGCCGCTGCTGCAGTACGTGGATTGCGCCGTAGCGGTCAACCCCGACCCGATATTGGCCGAGGTAGCTAGCGTAGAAGGGTGGCGGCGCTTAGACTGGCGGGCATCCGCACTTGCCCAATTTGCTAAGGCAATTTAAGCGCATGGCGAGAGTTGCCAGTCGCGCCATAACGTCTCTTTGAAGGGCTCTGCTGGCAGAGACCGTTAGACGACCAGGCTATGAGGCTGGACAGGGAGCGCCGACGTGCAGGGCTGCCGCAGACATGGCGGGAACGCTCAACGTCAGTTGACCATCCTCTACCACGATACACTGTCCCTCAGCCGTCACGTTTTGATAGCGGCCATCTGCCATATCGGTTTGAAAAGTGTGGGTGAGCGCTTGCTGCTCCCGGTTAATCGCAATAAAGCCCTGGGCTTCGCGGCTGAAGGCGATTTGATGATGGCCATTATCCCACCAGTGGGTGACCTCTGCGCCTTCGGCTTGTTGGCGAAACGCTACCATATTGGCAATCTCGGGCCAGCGGTGTTCGCATACCCATGCTTCCCCACATTGGGCCTCGCCCTGCTGATAGACGGGGGCTTGCGGTGGGCCTTGGTCGCTATTAGAAAAGGCGTAGCTTGACATGACTTTCGGGTAACCATAAGGCCATGCCAGCATAAACATGTTGGCTAATCGATAGAGCTGGTCATCCCGATGCGTCAGAATATTGCTGCCGCCCGCACCGTGACCACGCTGGTTATCGTGGTTGTCGGTAAACACGATGGCTTGTTCGCTCGGCAGCAGGGCAGGCGATTCGCCAAACTGCTGAAGGTTGGCAAGGGCTTGATTGTTGAAAATATCACCAAGAGACGCGCCGTAGCGAAACTCAGTGATATCCGCCGTGCCTTGATACTCCGTGGCACTGATCGCTTCGCCCCCTAGGTCAATCACTTCCTGAAAGGCATAAAGCGGAGCGTCTACCTGCGCCAGAATTTCCGCAATATCGCTGGGTGCCATATGTTTGGCCGCATCGACACGAATACCCTTCACGCCAAGTGTCGCCAACGTGTTCAAGTAGCCCGCAATACGACTCTGTACGGTGGGGTCGCCAGTATTAAGGTCGGGCAAGCCAACTAACTGACATTGTCGAACGCTTTCGGCATTTTGCGTATAGTCGCTCTGTTCGATGCCGCAGGGTTCGTGGAAGTCGTCGCGTTGATAATGGGGATAGCTCAGTGCTTCATTGTCATAAGAGGAGCCTGCAATGCCCTGGCCCTTGCCGTGGGCAACATGGTTAATCACCGCATCCGCATAAACATCGACCCCCGCTGCGTTACAGCGCTGCACCATATCAGCAAATGCTTCGCTGGAGCCGCTGCGGCTTTCAAGTTGATAGCTGACCGGTTGGTAGCGAGTCCACCAAGCATCCCCTTGAATGTGCTCTTGTGGGGGCGAGACCTGTACGGCTTTAAATCCTTTTGGGCCTAGCCAATTTTCGCACTCCTGGGCAACATCTTCCCACTGCCACTCAAATAAGTGCACGAACGTGTCAGCGCTAGCAGGTTGCGCGGAAAGCCCTATGCTCAGTGTCGCGCTGGCAGCCAGGGCAACGGAGTATTTCGCAAACATGAGATCACCTTTGTTGTCATTGTTGCTCATAACATGACGGTATGCAGGGTGACTCAAACCCTCCTTGCGAGACTGTTAAGGGGCGTAGATAAGAGGAGGAGGGCGCCTACTTGTGGAAAACGTCAGTAATAGAGGGCTAACTCACGGCCTGCCACACCAAGTTAATCCCCACTAAGAACATGGCCAGAATGACTAAGCGGTAAAACAGCTTTTCATTGACGCGACTCTGTAGCCAGAGGCCGTTACGTACACCGATCCAAGCAACGGGCACAAGCAGCAGCGAGGCCCAGGCGCTGGTCATGTTGACTTCGCCTAGCCACATATACGGGCCTAGTTTGATAGTGTTTACCACCGCGTAGGTCACCGTACAGGTGGCAATAAAGGTCTCTTTCGTGAGCTTGCGCGGCATCAGGTACATGTTCATCGGTGGCGCGCCCGCGTGGGCAATGAAGCTGGTAAAGCCGCACACGCTGGCCGCAGGCAGTGCCCATCGGCTGGAAATCGGTTTTTTAGCCACAGGTTTTAGTAGCATATAGGCGGCGAAAACGACGGATAGAATTCCCAAAGCCAGCCGCACGCCCTGCTCGCTTAGGCTGCCAAACAGCAGGGTGCCTACTGTCACGCCAATGAAAAGCCCCGGCACAAAGCGCCACACTTCAGCGCGGTCGTGCTTGCCCCACCACGCCTTAACCGCAAACACATCCATCACCAGCAATAGCGGCAGCAGCAGCCCGGCTGCCTGGGTCGGGCTAATCGCCAGCGCCATCAGCGGCACTGAGAGCGTGCCAAAGCCACCCGCAAAGCCCCCTTTAGAGACGCCGGTGAGGTAGACAGAAAAGATAATCAACAGCCAGGCGATAAGGGAGTAATCGGGGAGCATGGGAGCCTCTCAAAGTGTTCAAAAGCGACCGACATAAAAAAGCCCCGCAGTGGCGGGGCACAACAGCATAGCATTAGATAAAAGTTAGCGGGCGAAGTGTCGCTTTATCAAACGTTCATCAGCCACTCGTGGTTGGTGTCATTGTGAAACTTCCATACCCGCTTGGGTCCCGCCATCACATTCAAGTAGTAAAGCGTGTAGCCATGAGAGGCCCCCACTGGATGGTAGCCTTTGGGAACCAGCACGCAGCAACCGTCTTCTACTGCCATGGTTTCATCTAAAGACCTGTCGTCAGTATAGACACGCTGAAATGCAAACCCTTGGGCAGGGTGGATCCGGTGGTAGTAAGTCTCTTCCAGCAGCGATTCGTGGGGTAAGTTATCCTCGTCGTGTTTGTGTGGAGGGTAGCTCGACCAGTTGCCAGCGGGTGTGAATACCTCGACGACCAACAGGCTATCGGCGGGCTCGGTTTCGGGCAGAATGTCGTGAACGTGTCGCGTGTTGGTGTCTTGGCCCCGGGTGCTTTGCTTGATCGTGTCGGGAGTGATTAGCCTTGGCGCATGATGTCCATGCCCCGGTGCCGCGCACACCGCTAGCTCCAAGTCGGTGGCTGCTAGTGGGTTTCATTGGGCATATAAACCGCGTAAGGCGGAATCTGCTCAAAGATATCCATACGCTCGCCGATGTTCTCGAAGCGGTGCTCGCCGCAGGTCACCGTGGCGCGACCGGTAAGTAGCACCAAACAGACTTCCTGATCATCGCTGCTGGCCTCCAGGCGCTGGCCCTTGGCGAGTTTATGCACCCGAAAGCCAACATGCGTCCAGCCAGCCGATTCTGGGGTAACGTTAATCACGGTGCCTTGAGTGTCTGGGGCGGTGGGGCGTACCAGTAGGGAAGCCATATGTCGCTCCTTCTGATGGCTAGCAGCTCGGTTGGCAGCTAGTCGTTTATGATATGAAGGGTCTGAAAAATAGGTACATTGATGCCTGTTTACACCGAGGCGTCGAGAAGAATTTTGCGCCCTTCAAGCAATGAACGCTCCGCTGCATCGGCTAAGCGCAACGCTTCTAGGCCATCCTGGGCACTTGCGAGTGGTGCACGTTTCTCTTGCCATGCGGCGACAAAATCACCAATTTCAAGTTGATAGGCCTGGGCATAACGCTCTAGGAAGAACCACTTGGGTTTCTCCTCCACCTGCCCCGCTTCACCAGTGAAGCGCAGACGGGTGTCGCTTTCGTTTTGGGCCTGGAGCATGCCTTGGCTACCAAAGGCTTCAATGCGTTGATCGTAGCCGTAGCAGGCGCGCCTTGAGTTGCTGATCTGGCATAACTTGCCACTGGCCGTGGTGAGAGTGACCATCGCCGTATCCACGTCTCCCGCTTCGCCAATCGCTGGGTTGATGATGCTACTGCCAACGGCAAAGACACTTTCGATGGGTTCATCGAGTAGCCAGCGCGCCATGTCTAGATCGTGAATCATCATATCCCTGAACAGGCCGCCGGACTCAGCCACGTACTCGGCAGGTGGGGGAGAGGGGTCGCGGCTAATAATCGTCAGCGTTTCAAGTGCGCCAATACGCCCATCGGTAATTGCTTTTTTCAATGCTGTAAACTGAGGATCGTGGCGGCGGTTAAAGCCTAGCGCACAGGTCACTGGATGCTCACTGAGTACCTGCAGAGCGTCTCGCGTGCGGGCTAAATCCAGGGCGATGGGTTTTTCGCACAGAATCGCCTTGCCCGCGCGTGCAGCACGCTCCAGATACTCCGCATGGGTGGGCGTGCTTGAAGCAATCAGTACGGCGTCAATGGCGTCGTCCGCGAAGATTTCATCCACAGAGACCGCTCGGCTGGCGTACTGCTCGGCCAACGCTTCTGCGGCAGGCTGATGAAAATCGGCCACGGCGGCCAGGGTTACGTTTGGGTGCGAGTGAATGGCCTGGGCATGCACCTTACCGATGCGACCTGCGCCGATGAGTGCGATTTTCATAAGCTCTCCTGTTTTGTTTTTACTGTTGGCTTGCTTCTGGTGTTTAGGCCTTATGTTGTTTGTCCTGGCCCTTTTCTTTGTCGCGTGTTTTGTCTTGCCGCACCCCCAGGGCAATTGCCAAGGTCTGGGTCAAGCAGAGCGACGCAGTCAAACTACGGAAACTTTTCACTTCGGCTTCGTTGACCACGAAGACAACATCCGCGAAGCGGGCCAGCGGGCTAAGGTTTGAATCGGTAATCACCACAATCGGCAGACCGCGCTGATGGGCGTCTTCGCAGGCTTTTTGGCTCTCTTCGGCATAGGGAGAAAAGCTGATGGTCAGTAGGGCGTCGTGTTGGCTCATAGCGCGCAGCTGCTCGCCGTACATTCCCCCCAAACCATTAACCAGCAGCGCAGGTTTATCCACATGCGCTAAGGCATAGGTCATGTAGCTGGCGACCATGAAGCTTCGTCGTGCGCCCATCACATGAATGGCGTGCGCCTTCTCAAAAATATCCAACGCTTTTTCCAGGCTCTCTGGATTAATGCGGCTGGGTAGCTGCTCAAGCACGGCGCGGTTGGCGTCGGCGAACTCCCATAACAGCTGGGTGCTATCCGGTGTTTCACCGGTGGCGCTGCGTACCGCGCGAATTCGCTCAGTGTAGTTAGGCAGCTCATCGACCAAGCGGCTGCGAAACAGCTGCTGCATTTCGGAAAAGCCCTTAAAGCCCAAGCTATTAGCCAAGCGAATTAAAGTGGATGGAGTGACATCTGCCTGCTCGGCAATTTTGGCCACGGTCGCCAGAGCAACCTCCTGGGGGTGATCAAGCATAAAACGCGCGGTTTGCTGCAAACGTTTGCTTAGCGTGGCGTACTCGGCAGTGATCAGAATTTCCAGCTCACGGTAGCTTTGTGGTGGCTGCGGCATACAAATTCCTTAGCGTTAACTCATGTACCACTCATTCACTCATGCACGACTGGGCAGTAACACTGAGCAAAGTGGCTGGCTGTTATGCAGTCTAGTTGATTGGAATAAATATTCCATTTATACCAAAGTATAGAATAAATAATTTGCGGTAATTGCTGTTTGGAACCTATATTCCATAGCGCCAAGGCATTTAATGCCACTTCCCTACCAACAACGATAACGTTATGAGGAATTCTTTATGGCACGTCTATCTCAATGGCTTCTAGCCTCTGCCGCCACCACGGCATTAATGGCAGGTGCCGCACAAGTACAAGCACAAGAACCGGAACAAGAAGCGAGTCGTTTCGTCATGGTGACCCATGGTGTCCCTTCTGATCCTTTCTGGTCAGTGGTGAAGAACGGCGCAGAGGCTGCTGCTGATCTCGTGGGCGCAGAGCTGGAATACCGTGCACCGTCCACCTTTGATATGGCCAAGATGCAGCAACTCGTACAGGCAGCGGTGGCATCTGATCCGGATGGTTTGATCATCTCTTTTACCGACGAAAATGCTCTGGGCGGCGTTGTCCAAAATGCTGTCGATAACGGCATACCCGTCATCACCATTAACTCCGGTGGTGACGTGGCGAGGGATTATGGTGCCCGGCTGCACGTCGGGCAGAGTGAGTATGAAGCAGGGAAACAGGCCGCTGAACGCATGCAAGAAATGGGCGTCGAGAAAGGTGTCTGTGTTAACCATGAACAAGGTAACCAGGGGCTTGATCAGCGCTGTGATGGCTTTGTCGAGGGCTTCGATGGCAATGCTGAGCAGCTAGCGACCACCTACGACCCCACCAATATTCGCAATGCGATTGTCGCTTACCTCAACGAGAACAGTGATGTGCGTGGTGTGCTGACCCTGGGTGCATTGGCTGCTGATCCGATGATTCGGGCCATGCGTGAGCAGGGGGCAACCGATATGTTTACCCTCGGTACCTTTGATCTTTCACCCGGCATTTTGGAAGCCTTGGATGCGGGTGAGCTGGACTTCGCGATCGACCAACAGCAGTACATGCAAGGCTACTTGCCCGTCATGTTCCTAGATCAGTTCGTCAAGAACGGGCTGCTACCCGCAGGGGATGTTGCCACCGGCCCAGGGTTTGTCACTCAAGAAAACGCTGCACAGGTTATTGAGCTGAGTGGCCAGGGCATCCGTTGATAACTACCTAATCGAAAAAGGCTCGGTGCGGTGTCGAGCCTTGGGGGTCGATCGCCATGAATTCTAATGAAGCGAAACAATCGGTTGCGCCAGCAACCGCTCCTCAAGATGAGCGTATCCAGAGAGTCTCTTTCTGGAAGAAGGCTCTTAATCGCCCGGAGTTGGGGGCGCTGGCCGGTGCCGTATTGGTGCTTGCCTTCTTTATCGCTGCTTCCAGCGGCACCGGGATGTTTACCCCAGCGGGTATTATTAATTTTCTTGAAGTCGCCGCTCAGCTCGGCATTATCGCCACGGCGGCTGCATTGCTGATGATCGGCGGCGAATTCGATCTTTCGATTGGTTCGATGATTGGCTTGGCAGGCATCCTGATTGCCATCCCTGCGGTGGAGTATGGCTGGCCGCTATGGGCCGCAATTTTATTGGCGTTCGCCTGTGCGGGCCTAGTGGGTTGGATTAACGGTAATCTGGTCAATAAAACGGGGTTGCCGTCATTTATCGTTACCCTGGGCTTCCTTTTCATTCTGCGTGGCTTGGCTATCGGTACTAGCCGGTTGTTGACGGGACGTACTCAGGTGGGGGGTGTACAGGACCATATCCCCGGAGATTGGTTCGCGGCGCTTTTCTCTGGAGAAGTTGCTACGGGACTATTTAGCTGGATGGCGGCAAATGGCTGGATGGCGACCAACTTTGCGGGCAACCCCACGGTCACCGGTATCCCAGTCTCGATTGTCTGGTGGCTGGGCTTAACCGCTGTAGCGACTTGGGTGCTGCTATGCACGCCGTACGGCAACTGGATCTTCGCCAGCGGTGGCGATGCCAATGCGGCGCGCAATTCGGGCGTCCCCGTCCACCGCGTCAAGATTTCACTGTTCATGTTCACCGCTTTCTCCGCCACCATCTTTGCCTGCATACAGGTCATGGATACAGGTTCGGCGGACACCATTCGAGGTTTATTAAAAGAGCTGGAGGCCATTATCGCAGTGGTCATTGGCGGCGCTTTGCTGACCGGTGGCTATGGATCTGCCATTGGTGCGGCCCTCGGTGCGCTGATTTTCGGCATGGTGCAGATGGGTATCTTCTACACCGGTGTTAATACCGACTGGTTCCAGGTCTTCCTGGGCGTGATGTTGCTGGTGGCGGTGCTATTCAACAATTACATGCGCAAAAAGGCGATGGAGGCTAAATAACATGACTACACGCACTCCAATGATTGAAATGCGCAGTGTCAGCAAACACTTCGGCAGTGTCATCGCCATTAGTGATATCTCGATGCAGGTCTATTCCGGTGAGGTTATGTGCCTGCTGGGGGATAACGGTGCTGGCAAGTCAACGTTGATTAAAACCCTTTCCGGTGTTCACCAGCCCACCCATGGCGAAATGCTACTGGATGGCAAGCCTGCTCGTTTCAAGTCCCCGGCTTACGCACTAGACGCCGGTATCGCGACCGTTTTTCAGGACTTGGCGATGGTGCCATTGATGTCGATTACCCGTAACTTTTTTATGGGTCGCGAACCGACGGTAGGCTGGGGCCCTTTAAAGCGGATTGATTGGAAATATGCCGACCGGGTTGCCAAAGAGGAAATGGCTAAAATCGGTATCGATGTACGCGACCCTAGCCAGCCGGTGGGCACGCTTTCTGGCGGGGAGCGCCAGTGTGTGGCGATTGCCCGTGCGGTTTATTTTGGTGCCAAGGTGCTGATTCTTGATGTGCCTACGTCAGCGCTTGGGGTTAAGCAGGCCTCTGTCGTACTGCGCTACATTGCCAAAGCCCGTGCGGATGGGCTTGCGGTCATCTTTATTACCCACAACGTCCACCATGCTTACCCCGTGGCCGATGCGTTCACTCTATTGTCGCGCGGTGGCAGTTTGGGCTCCTTCCGCAAAGAAGAAGTCAGCCGCGAAGAAGTGCTCAATATGATGGCCGGTGGCGCTGAGCTTGAAAGCCTGGATGCGGAGCTTGCGGAATTTCAGCGTGACGATAAGGCCAAGAAGGCCAACTTAGCCGAACAAGACACTCAGCCTGCGGATGAAACAAGCAGCGCTGAACCCTCTTCACCGCGAACTGCGAGCGGCTATTAAGGAGTCATGGTGAATAAACCTATCCCATCTTCCCCGTTCACGCTGGCCGTCTGCGCTGAAATGGTGTTCCGCCACCTGCCCGTATTGAAGCGTGTTAAGCGTATTTCTGAACTAGGTTTTCAAGTCGAAATCTGGGACTGGACTAAGCACGACATTGACGCACTGGCCAATAGCGGGGCGACGTTTTCATCCATGACCGGCTATGTCACCGGCACCCTGGCGGATGCCGCCGGAGCAGATGAGCTGCTACGTACCGCCGCTGAGTCGGTTGAGGTAGCAAAGCGCCTTGGCATCCCGCGCCTTAACCTTCACGGCACCGGGCTAGATGGTAATGGGTTGCCCGTTCAGCCTTGCCAGCAGATGACAGGCGCTATGTGGCTAAAAGCCCGAGACACACTCAATCGGCTGGCGGATCTGGGCGAGCAGCACGACGTCACCTTTGTGCTTGAAAACCTCAATACCGACGTTGATCACCCAGGTGTGCCGTTTGCGCGCTTGGAAGATGTTCTAGCGCTGGTGGAATGTGTTGATCGGCCCAGCTTGCGCATTATGTTGGATGTTTATCACGCCCAAATTGGCGAAGGTAATTTGATTGAATTGATTCGCCGCTGC
Source organism: Vreelandella lionensis (assembly GCF_044543515.1). Lineage (NCBI taxonomy): Bacteria > Pseudomonadati > Pseudomonadota > Gammaproteobacteria > Oceanospirillales > Halomonadaceae > Vreelandella > Vreelandella lionensis. Next base: position 32,832 of record NZ_JBITWC010000024.1, read on the forward strand.
GGGCCGTACATTGGTGAAGTGCAAGTGGCTGATGTGCCGGGGCGCTGCGAACCGGGAACCGGCGAAATTAACTATCCGGCCATCGCCAAAGCGCTGAACGACATGGGCTACCGCGGCACCGTGGGATTGGAAGGCTGGGCCTCTGGCGATGACGACCTCGCGCTCGACCGATTCCGTGCTGCCTTCTCACTTTAAGCCACGGTTGATAAGCCTTATCGATTGCCACCCAAGACGCTTTTATACCCAGAGCCACTTTTTGCCCAGTACCACGAATTTGTGACGTGGGGAGACATTTATGCTGAATAACAATAGTCAACACCGACCGCTTGACCTGATTTGCCTGGGGCGCGTAGCGGTTGACCTCTACGCCGAACAAATTGGCAGCCGCCTGGAAGATGTGGCCAGCTTTGCGAAGTACCTGGGTGGCAGCTCGGGCAATATGGCTTACGGTACCGCTCGTCTCGGGTTGAAATCCGCCATGCTCTCGCGAGTCGGCGATGAGCAGATGGGCAACTTTGTTCGCGAGGAGTTAGAACGGGTCGGCGTGGACACCTCCGCATTACAAACCGACCCTGAGCGCCACACTGGCCTGGTGTTGCTGGCGTTAAAAGACCGCGAGAGTTTTCCGCTGCTGTTTTATCGCCGCGACTGTGCCGATATGGCCATCGACGCCGACGCCATTGATCCTGAATTTATCGCCCGGGCCAAGGCGTTGGCGATCACCGGCACCCATCTTTCTACCGATACCACTCGCCGGGCGTGCCGCAAGGCACTGGACGCCGCCGCCCATCATGGCGTGAAGCGGGTGCTGGATATCGACTATCGCCCCGTACTGTGGGGGCTGACCAATCCCGGCGATGGTGAAACCCGTTTTATCGCCGATGAAAAAGTCACTACAGATCTTCAACGCTGGTTGCCGGACTTTGACCTGATTGTAGGCACCGAAGAGGAGTTTCATATTGCCGGTGGCAGCACGGACACCTTAACGGCCCTGCGCGCGGTACGTGAGGTTAGCGAAGCCACTCTGGTATGCAAGCTGGGGCCCATGGGCTGTGTAGTGTTTGAAGGCGCCATTCCGAATCGCATTGAAGACGGCATCTTAGTCAAAGGCGTACAGGTTGAAGTGCTCAATGTACTGGGCGCTGGTGATGCCTTTATGAGCGGGCTGCTGCGCGGCTGGTTACGCGGTGAATCCTGGCAAACCAGTGCCGGTTACGCCAATGCCTGTGGCGCGCTGGTGGTCTCCCGCCACGGCTGTGCCCCGGCCATGCCCACAGAAGACGAGTTATTTGATTACCTGGCCCGCCGCATCGAGGTACCCCGCCCGGATACTGATCAACGCCTGAATCATCTCCACCGGGTCACCACCCGAGTGCCTGCGCAATGGCCCGAAGTGTTGGGCCTAGCATTTGATCACCGCCGCCAGCTCACTGATATGGCCCGCGAAGAGTATGCCGACAGCGCACGACTGCCAGCACTTAAAAAACTCCTGGTCACCGCCGCTGAAGAGGGTGCCAAGCGGGGTGGTATTACCACTCCCGCGATTCTGGTAGACGACGTATTGGGTCAGGACGCGCTCAATCAAGCCAGTGGAAAAGGCTGGTGGATCGGTCGACCGGTAGAGCTTCCAGGCTCAAGACCGCTGCGCTTCCAGCATGGCGACGATTTAGGCGTCTGCCTGCGCAACTGGCCTAGAGAACAGATCATTAAATGCCTGGTGTTCTACCACCCTGACGATGAGATCTCACTGCGCCTAGAGCAGGAGGAGCGGTTACGCCAGCTCTACCAGGCGGCCTGTGCTTATGGGCTGGAATTGCTAATTGAGGTCATTCCCCCCGCGAACATGCCCAATGACGACACCACCTTGTCGCGCAGCCTGCAGCGACTCTACAACCTGGGCATTCGCCCTGATTGGTGGAAGCTTCCCTCAATGACAGATATTGCCTGGCAGGCGGTGGGAGAAATCATTGAGAGGGAGGATACCTACTGCCGTGGAGTCGTACTACTCGGGCTCGATGCCCCTATGGACGACATGAAACGCGGCTTTGAAACAGCGGCCAATTATGCCTGCTGTAAGGGTTTCACCGTTGGACGCACGCTATTTGCCAGCGCGAGTCGTGACTGGCTGGCTGGGCGTATCGACGACGACAGCGTGGTAGAGCGGGTCGCCCAGAACTATGCCGAACTGATAAAGACGTGGCGGCAATTAAGGCAGGCGCAGCCGCAAACGCTGGCTCACACAGAGGAGGTGTAAGATGAGCACTATTCGACTCACCATGGCCCAGGCGCTGGTCAAGTATCTCTCCGCTCAGCGTATTGAGATAAATGGCCAGGAAGTGGCGCTGTTTGAAGGCGTATTTGCGATTTTTGGCCATGGCAATGTGGCGGGAATGGGTGAAGCGCTCTACCACGTGCAAGACACGCTGCCCACCTTCCGCGCCCATAACGAACAGTCCATGGCCCACGCTGCGATTGCCTTTGCCAAAGCCAATGGCCGTCAGCGCTTAATGGCGGCGACCAGTTCCATTGGCCCAGGGGCGACTAATATGGTCACCGCTGCGGCGCTCGCTCACGCCAACCGTTTGCCGATCTTGCTGCTGCCGGGGGACACCTTTGCCACCCGCGAACCGGATCCGGTACTGCAGCAGGTGGAACATTTCGGTGATCCGACCATTACCGTCAATGACTGTTTTCGCCCGGTATCGCGCTACTTCGACCGTATTAATCGCCCGGAACAGCTGCTGACCAGCTTGCCTCAGGCGATTGCTACCCTGCTTGAGCCCGAGCATTGCGGCCCTGCAACCCTGGCGCTGCCCCAGGATGTGCAAACCTTTGCCTACGATTATCCAGAGGCCTTTTTTGCTCCCAGGGTGCACCGCATTCGCCGCTCGCCGCCGGATGCTGTCGAGCTTCGTCAAGCAATCGCCGCGCTGCAACAGGCTAAACGCCCGCTGATTATCGCCGGTGGCGGCGTACATTACGCCGCTGCCTGCGACGCCTTGGCAGAGTTTGCCAAAAAGCGGGACATCCCGGTCGCTGAAACCCAAGCTGGCAAAGGCGCACTGGCCGACAGCCATCCTTGCGCGGTAGGTGCCATCGGGGTGACCGGCAGCGCCGCCGCCAATCAGTTGGCGGAGCAGGCGGATGTCATTTTGGCGGTGGGCACGCGGCTGCAGGACTTTACCACCGGCTCTCGAGCGCTATTTGAAGATAGTGTTAAAACACTGGTTGCCCTCAACGTTGGCCGTTTCGACAGCCTGAAGCATCAGGCATTGCCACTCACCTGCGACGCCTTGGTCGGGCTGGGGCAACTCGACGCGGCGCTGGGCGAGTGGCGCGGCGGCGATGAATGGCGCGAACAAACCGGAGCGCTCAAGCACGAATGGGCCGAAATCGTGCGCAATGTGACTGCTGATCAAGGGCTGGCGCTGCCCACTGATGCCCAGGTGATCGGCGCCGTCAATCGCCAGGCAGGCAACGATACCACCGTGGTATGCGCCGCCGGTGGATTGCCCGGTGAGCTGCATAAACTCTGGCAATGCTCGGGCCCCGGCAGCTATCACGTGGAGTACGGCTTCTCATGCATGGGCTATGAAATAGCGGGCGGACTGGGCGTCAAGATGGCCAAACCAGAGCGGGAAGTGGTGGTGATGGTCGGTGATGGCAGCTACCTGATGCACAACTCGGAGTTGGCGACCTCGGTGATGTTGGGCCACAAGCTGATTGTGGTGGTGTTGGATAACCGTGGCTATGGCTGCATCAACCGCCTACAGCAGGCCACCGGCGGTGCAGGGTTCAACAACCTGCTGCAAGATTGCCGGACTGTTGAGGCTGGCGCACCGAAAACCGACTTCGCCGCCCATGCCAAAGCGTTGGGCTGTGAGTCTGAATCAGTGAGTGGCATTGCGGAGCTGGAGCAGGCGCTGGTGCGTGCTCGTAACGCTACCTCGACCTATGTGATTGCCCTGGACACTGACCCCTTGCCCAGCACCCAGGAAGGCGGTGCCTGGTGGGAGGTGGCTGTGCCCGAGGTTTCCGAGCGTGAAGCGGTCAATAAAGCCTATCAGGGGTACCGCAAAGCCAAGCAGCGCCAACGCCATTAATACCAACAAACATAATCACAAGGAATATGCTATGCCAACGGTTACTTTAGGCATCAACCCGCTCACCTGGACGAACGACGACTTGCCCAGCCTGGGCGGCGCAACACCACTGGAAACCTGTTTGAAAGAGGGCCGCGAAGCGGGGTTTAGCGGCTTTGAATTAGGTAACAAGTTTCCCCGAACGCCTGACGCCCTGAATCAGGTGCTTAGCGCCCACGACTTGGCGCTTGTGTCGGGCTGGTACTCCGCACGCTTGCTGGAGCGCACGCCTGAAGAAGAGATTGAAGCCATTCAGGATCATATGAACCTGCTCAAGGAGTGCGGCGCGAAGGTGATGGTGCTGTGTGAAGTTACCCACTGTGTACACGGCGATCAGGAGCGCCCGCTCTCCCAGCGCCCGCATCTATCCGAGCAGGAGTGGCAGCGCCTGCTGAATGGCCTGGAGATAGTCGGCGACTACCTGAAATCCCAGGGCATTCAACTGGTGTATCACCACCACCTGGGCACGGTGATCGAAAGCCAGGCCGACGTTGAGCGCTTAATGGACAACACCGGCGAAGGGGTGGGGTTGCTGCTCGATTTTGGTCATCTGCGCGGTGCGGGCGGCGATCCGCTCGCCATCGTCAAACGCTACAGTGGGCGCATCCATCATGTGCACTGTAAAGACCTGCGCTTCCCTGTGCTGGAGGCAGTGCGCAACCGCGACAAAAGCTTTTTAAACGGCGTGTTAGACGGCCTGTTTACGGTGCCAGGGGATGGCAATGTGGATTTCCTGCCTGCCTTAACCTACCTGTGCGAACAGGGCTATCAGGGTTGGTTAGTGGTTGAAGCCGAACAAGACCCGGAAGTCGCCCACCCGCTGACTTACGCCCGCCTGGGGTACCGCAACCTACGCCAACTTGCCGAGCAGGCAGGCTTCGACGTTGCCAGCTAAACAGCACCGTTTTTAATCAGGAGCTTGTATGAAGACGCTATCCCACTATCTCAATGGCCAGCTCTTTGCCGGTCAGAGCCAACGCACTTCGCCGGTCTATAATCCGGCCACCGGTGAGCAGAGCGCCCAAGTAGCGCTCGCCACCGTCGATGAAACTCGCGAAGCGGTGCGTATCGCCGATGAGGCCTTTGCCGCCTGGTCTAAAACTTCGCCGCTAAAGCGCGCGCGTATTTTGTTTAAGTTCAAGGCGCTGGTTGAGGAGCATACAGATGAGCTGGCGCGCCTGATCTCCAGCGAACATGGCAAGGTGTTCTCTGACGCCAAAGGCGAAGTGACCCGGGGCCTGGAAGTGGTCGAGTTTGCCTGCGGCATTCCCCACCTCCAGAAGGGCGAGCACTCCATGAACGTCGGCACCGGCGTCGATAGCTACTCAATGATGCAGCCGCTGGGTGTATGCGCTGGTATCTCGCCGTTCAACTTCCCTGCCATGGTACCCATGTGGATGTTCCCCATCGCCTTGGCCTGCGGCAACACCTTTGTCATGAAACCTTCGGAAAAAGATCCCTCTACGCCGCTGCGCTTAGCCGAGCTGCTTAAAGAAGCGGGTCTGCCGGATGGGGTCTTTAATGTCGTCAATGGTGATAAAGAAGCGGTGGATGTGCTGCTCACCGATGAGAGTGTTCAGGCAGTGAGCTTTGTGGGTTCCACGCCGATTGCCGAGTACATCTACGCTACCGCATCAGCCCATGGCAAGCGCGTTCAGGCCCTGGGCGGCGCCAAAAATCATATGGTAATCATGCCCGATGCGGATCTCGATCAAGCCGTGGGTGCCCTTATGGGTGCAGCCTATGGCTCGGCAGGCGAGCGCTGCATGGCGATCTCGGTGGCCGTACCCGTTGGCGAAGAGACCGCCAACCGCCTGCGCGAAAAACTGGTGGCCGAACTGGATAAGCTGACGGTTGGGCCTGGCCTGGTCGATGGCCCGGATAACGATATGGGGCCGCTGATCACCCGCGAGCACCGCGACAAAGTGGCAGGCTATATCCAAACCGGTGTGGATGAAGGCGCAGAGCTAGTGGTCGACGGTCGCCAGACAACGTTTGAGGGCGCAGGCGATGGCTACTTTATCGGCGGCAGCCTGTTCGACCATGTCACGCCCAGCATGCGTATTCACTCCGAGGAGATTTTTGGCCCAGTACTGGCCATTGCTCGCGTGGCGAGCTTCGACGAGGCGGTCAGCATGATCAACGCCCACGAATACGGCAATGGCACGGCGATCTTTACCAGGGATGGCGATGCGGCGCGTCAGTACTGCGAGCAGATCCAGGTCGGCATGGTCGGCGTTAACGTACCGATTCCGGTGCCCATGGCGTTCCATAGCTTCGGCGGCTGGAAGCGCTCGCTGTTTGGTCCGCTGCATATGCACGGCCCCGACGGCGTGCGTTTCTACACCCGTATGAAAACCATCACCCAGCGCTGGCCCAGTGGCATTCGTGAAGAGACCAACCACTTCACCATGCCGACCATGTAAACAGCTTACGGGGCACGACACCAATCAACGCCGGGCCAGCCCGGCGTTATTGTTTTAAAATAGGGATAATCACAATGAAAACCCTCAAAATTGGCCTAATCGGCATCGGCTTTATGGGCAAAGCTCACGCCATTGCCTTTAATGCGGCGCCCAGCGTTTTTGAGTTACCCGCCAAGCCCGTTTGCGAACTGCTAGCGGATGTTGATTTCGCTACGGCAGAGAGTCGGGCGCGGGCCTGGGGATTTGCCCGCGCCACCGACGATTGGCGCGAATTGGTAGAAGATAGGGAGGTGGACGTGGTGGATATCTGCGCGCCCAACTTCCTGCATAAAGAGATGGCATTGGCCGCCATTGCCGCTGGCAAGCATGTTTACGCCGAAAAACCGCTGGCGCTGAGCACGGCAGACGCTGACGAGATGGTCGCCGCAGCTGAAAAGGCGGGTGTCAAAACCCTGGTGGGTTTTAACTACATTCGCAATTCCGCCACCCAGTTGGCCCGCCAGATTGTCGCCAGTGGTGAAATTGGTGAGCTGATTCACTTTCGTGGAAGGCACAACGAGGATTACCTGCTCGACCCGCACAAGTCCCACGATTGGCATACACAGCGGGCAACAGCGGGGGCTGGTGCGCTAGGCGATTTGGGCTCACATATTCTCAACATGGCTGAGTTTTTAACTGGGCAGCGTATTAAGGAGGTGTGCGGTCAACTACAGACCGTTATCGCGATGCGACCGAAGGCCGACGGTAGAGGAATGGCCGCAGTGGAGAACGACGATCACGCCCAGGCGATGCTGCGTTTTGATCGTGGGTTAATTGGTAATATCGAGACGTCCCGAGTGGCCGCTGGGCGCAAAATGGGGCTGGCTTACACGCTAACAGGTACGAAAGGCGCTATCGTGTTTGATCAAGAGCGCATGAGCGAGCTACAGCTATATCGCCATAGTGATGCTCCAGGAAGGCGCGGTTTTACAACGTTGCTAGCAGGCCCCGAACACCCTGACTATGCCGCTTTCAGCCCCGCACCGGGCCACGGCCTGGGTTACAACGATCAGAAAATTATCGAGGTGCGCGATCTAGTGGAAGGCATTATCAACGATCGCCCCCTTTATCCTGATTTTCGCGAAGCTGCCCGCGTTAATCGACTAATCGATGCAATTGAAGCTTCGGATCAACAAGGCAAGTGGGTTGAGGTATCGCTTTAGAGCTGAATCATAACGCGATATTTAACAGATACCGGTTAGGCAAGCCCACTGACGCTGAAGCGATGGCTTCAAGGTCAGTGGGATGTTCAAGGATTACAAAATAATCATCGTCGCCAGTCCTAAGAACGATAGAAAGCCCACCACATCCGTGACCGTGGTCAGGATCACCGCGCCGGATAGAGCAGGGTCAATTTGCAGCCTTTTGAGTACCAGGGGGATCAGTACACCAGACACATTGGCGAGGCTCATGTTGATAAAAATCGCTAAAGTGATGACGAGGGTGATCAGAGGGTCGCTAAACCACAAGTAGGAAATACCGCCGACCACCAGCGCCCATACCAAGCCATTCAGCATGCCCACCCACAGCTCTTTGTTGTAGAGCCACTGCTTGTTGTTACCGGCGATTTGCCCAAGCGCTAAGCCGCGAATGACCACTGTTAGCGTCTGGCTGCCAGCAATCCCGCCCATGCTGGCGACCACCGGCATGAGGATAGCGAGCGCTACAATTTGATCCAGCACCGCTTCAAACTGACCGATCACAAAGGCGGCTAGAAAGGCGGTTAATAGGTTGATACCAAGCCAAATGCCGCGGCTCTTGGCACTGCGCAGAATAGGGGTGAACACTTCCTCTTCGTCGCTCACGCCCGACATGTGTTTCAGCGTCATGTCTGCGTCGTCTTGAGTTATTTCCAGTACGTCGGCGGCGTTTAATTGGCCTACCAGTAGCCCGTCGCTATCACATACCGGCACAAAGGGCAGCTCTTTGGAGCGCAGCAGGGCGGCGGCTTCGCTGACTTTCATCTGGTCGTTGAGCGTGTAGGGAGCATCGTCCATGAACTCGTCCACGGTGCTCTCCTGGGGCTGTTTGACCAAATCAATCAGCGTCAGGGTGCCCAGCAGGCGCTTCTCCTTATCGGTGATCATCACTTGCTGAGAATCATCATCCAGCAAGTGATGAATACGGATATAGCGCTGTACCGCTTCCAACGACACACCCTGTTTAACATTGACCGTTTCCGGGTCCATGTAGCGGCCAACCATGTCCTCTTCATAGGCATGAAGATTCTCGACCTGGGCGCGGATCTCCTGGTCTAGGCTGGCGTAGACGGTGGTTTTGATCTCTTCGTCAGCAACATCGAGAACCTCGGCGACTTCCTGGGCATCCAGGCCCTTAACAATTTGCTCAACGTCGCTGGCGGTCAGGTCTTCGATGTAGTCGGCACGGATGTCTTCATCGACTTCGGCCAGCACCTCGCCGAGCATCGTTTCTGGAATGTACTCCCACAGCAAATCACGGGTTTTGGCGGGAAAAGACTCAAGAGTGCGCGCAATCGCTAAAATATCGAGCTCATTAAACAGCTCGTTTAAGGCAGCGGTATCTTCTTCGTCTAGCAACTTTTGAAGATAGAGCAGCTGCTCCTCGGTGTTGGTGTATTTCTCTTCATCGCGCATAGAGTCCATCCTTTGGGGAATTAATTTTTAACACAACTACTTGAAAGCGCTTGATGGCTCACTATGAATCTTATCGATAGCCTGGGTTGAAAGCCATGCAGGCTTATTGACCGGCATAATTAAGGAGAGCGTAGTGACGCATGGTGGCTGATGAGCTTATCCGCAGCATTATTCATATAGCGCCTGCCATCGAACCGTCATTAAAAAGTCGCTTACCCGTCATACATATTTCATTTTGCGCTACTAGCCTCTTCAAAAACCGTTATGACCATGTCCATGACTACGAGGGGGCTCCATGAGCAAGGAAATCGAAGATCACCGTCTGTTTAACCAAAGTCACAACCAGCCGTTTGCAGAGGTGCTGGCTCAGCACGTCTCCCGTCGCGACGTAATGCGAGGTGGTCTAGGGTTAGCGGCGGCGTCCATGCTGGGGTTTGGCGGTGCCGCGCAGGCGCTCGCGGGCGAGCAGGCAAAGACGCCGCTCACACTGGCCTTTGAGGCCGTACGCGGTTCTCGCACCGATGCCGTGGTCGTGCCGGAGGGTTACGTAGCCCAGGTGTTAGTGCCCTGGGGCACGCCGCTACAGGCAGGCCAGGAGTGGCAGGCCGACCAGCCCATGACACCCGAGCTTCAGGCGATGAGCGTGGGCATGCATCACGACGGCATGGCCGGTTTTGCCCTGGATGCGGATAACGCCTCGCGCCATTTTGTACTGGCGCTAAACAACGAGTACATTGACCAAGACGCGCTGTGGGCGCCCCAAGGTGGGCCGACCAATGCCGAGGCGGGCGCGCGTCCAGCGGACGAATCGCGCACCGAAATCAATGCCCACGGCGTCACGTTGGTTGAAGTTGAGAAAGACGCCAGCGGCCAGTGGTCTCACGTTGCCAATTCGCCCTATAACCGCCGCTTCACCAGCGCCACGGTGATGGATCTTGCTGGACCCGTCGCGGGTAGCGACTATGTAAAAACCCAGTTCTCCCCTGACGGCACGCAAACCCGCGGCACCAACAACAACTGCGGTAACGGCGTGACTCCCTGGGGCACCTATATCGCCTGTGAAGAGAACTGGCCCGATATCTTCGTCAACCGTGGCGAGCGCTTCCAAGATGATGCGCGCATCGGTATTCCTACGGATAAAAGCCGCTATGGCTGGGATACCTCAGCGGGCGACGCCACCGAGCAGAACGGTGAGTTTGCCCGCTTTGACATCACTCCACGCGGTGAGCGTGCCGAAGATGACTACCGCAACGAGGCACGTACCTTCGGCTACCAAGTAGAAGTCGACCCCTACAGCGGTGCTCGCGCGGTGAAGCGCACGGCGCTGGGACGTTTCCGTCATGAAGGGTGCTGGCTGGGCAAATTAGAAGCGGGCAAGCCCATCGTTTACTATTCAGGCCACGATGCCCGTAACGAGTATGTCTATAAGTACGTCTCTGATGCCGCCTGGGATCCCGCCGATGCCAACCGCCCCGGCGCAGAGTACGACCGCCTCGCCATTGGCAGTAAATACATGAATAACGGCACGCTCTTTGTGGCGCGCTTCCATGCTGATGGCAGTGGCGAGTGGCTGCCGCTCACACCGAGCGCCAAGACCCAGGATGGTCGCACGCTGGCCGCCGCACTTGGCCTGGCCGAGAACGACTTGGCAGGAATCATCATCAACACCTGCGATGCCGCCGACCTGCTGGGCGCCACGCCGATGGACCGCCCAGAGTGGGCCACGGTAGACCCGGCCTCGGGTGAGGTGTATCTAACGCTGACGAACAACACCCAGCGCAGTGAAGAGGGCTCCGATGCCACCTTCACTAACGACGGCAGCGAGCTTACCCAGCCGGGCGTTGGCTTCGCTACCGCCCCTGCGAACGCCTCCAATCCCCGCGCCAATAACGAGGCCGGGCACGTGATTCGTTGGCGGGAGAGCCGCTTGCCCAACGCCTTCACCTGGGAAGTGTTCGTGTTTGGCGCAGCAGCCGACGACGCGGATAACCACTCCGGGCTAAACGAGATGAACCAGTTCGCCAGCCCCGATGGCCTGTGGTTCGATGAGCGTGAAGATGGCCAAGGTATCCTGTGGATTCAGACCGACAACGGCTATGAAGGCGTTACCGAGCACACCAACGACCAGCTACTGGCCGTAGTGCCCAATGGGCTGGAGGATATTCGCGGCACCGGGCCGGTGATTAACAGCAGCAACCAGCAGCAGCTCAAACGCTTTGCGGTCGGCCCGAACGGGTGTGAAGTAACCGGCATCTTTGCCACGCCGGATAAAACCGCGCTGTTTATTAACATCCAACACCCCGGCAACTGGCCCGCCGATGGCAACGCCCTGGTGCAAGACGCCACCGCTGCCGCCAGCGGCCAGGTACGCCCCCGCGCCGCTACCGTGGTGATTCAGAAGCGCGATGGTGGGCCGGTGGGGGTGTAAACCGCTAACGTGCTACCGCTGTTTCAAGCAGTCACCAAAGCCTCGCGAATGCGGGGCTTTTTAATGAGCATCAGCGCCGCCCATACGCCATTAAAAACACGTCTACAGCGCTGGTGATCTGGCGCTTTAGCTCGTCATCCGTGGGCGGTGGGCGTACGCCCATACGAACTTCTTTGGTCAGCATCCCCTGCCACATGCTGCAGAGTTGATCGGCAGCTAGCGCGGGGGCGGGCAGGGTGAGGTGGCCTGCGCTGGCCAGTCCTTCCAGTTTTTCCCGCAGCCACTGGCTAATAGCCCAGGGGCCTGCCTCAAAAAAAGCCTGTAACAGCTTGGGGTGCTGTTCACCCTGCTGACTCATCACCCGTTCGACCGCCAATACATGGGGCTCCAGTAAAAAGCGCACCATGCCGATGCCTACCTCAATGAGCGATTGGCGTACCGCGTCGTGGGTGTCAGGGAGCTGCTCTAACCCTTGCCGAATTGTTGCGGTTTCTCGCCGTATCACGCTGCCAAACAGCGCTTCCTTAGACGTAAAGTGCCCATACACCGTCACTTTGGAAACGCCCGCCTCTCGAGCAACGGCCTCCATGGTGACGGCTTCCAAACCATTGCGGAAAAACAGGCACGCTGCAGCGTCCATCATCGCATTACGTTTGGCCATATCTTTAGGGCGGCCCGCGCTGCGTTTTTGGTCAGATGACGGCGGTTGAGCGTCTGTCATGCAATTAACCTCTGCCCATGCATAAATAGTTATTGAACGGTGGCGTACACATATTATAGTGAACGTTATCGTTCAAGAATAAACCATTTGAGGCCAACATGGGCACGTTAAACACTTCCTGGGGGCATCGGCTGCGCGGCATGCTGGCGGCACTGCTGATGATAGGCGCTACCGTTGTGGTAATACTCCTGCTAACCAGCCAGCACAGTAGTGCCCAGCAGGCACGCCAGCAGGGGGGAGATAACGCTTTATTACAGGTGGCAACGATTCCGCTTGCCGAGGCAGATGCGTTGAGGCGGGAAGTGCGCTTAACCGGTCGGGTGGTGGCGCGCCAGTCGGTGTCGTTGGCTTTTGAACCAGCGGGGCGGGTGGAAGCCGTACTGGCCGAGCGCGGAGATGCGGTTGAACAAGGGGAGGTGCTCGCCCGTCTGGATACCCGCCGCTTGGAGAGCCGTTTAGCCGAAGTGGCGGCGCGCAGCGAAGAAGCCAGTGCCAGCTTGGCCCTTGCCCAGCGCCAGGAAGAGCGCGAAGCGCAGCTCAATCAGAGTAACTTTGCTAGCCGCACGGCGCTGGACCAAGCCCGTACCGACCGCTTAACCCTGCAAGCGCGACTCGCTGCCCTAGCGGCCGAGCGCGACAGTCTCACGGCTGACTTAGAAGACAGCACCCTAAAAGCCCCCTTCGCTGGGCGGGTGGTAGAGCGCCATATTGATGTGGGCAGCTTGGTGAGCAGCGGCACGACGGCTTTCGATATCGTGGATACTCGCCACTTAGAAGCGCACCTTGGCTTGCCAGCCCGGCTAGCGGCGACGTTCACCATGGGGGAGTCCGTGACGCTGCACGTAAACGGCCAGCCTATTACGGGTGAGGTGCTCGCTCGCCTGCCCCAGGTGGATAGCGACAGCCGCACGCAAACACTGGTGGTGGCGCTGACAAGTAACAGCCGCGCGGTGCCTGGTGATTTGGCCGAGTTGAGCTACTCAATTACCGAGCCCGCTAGCGGTTACTGGGTACCACTATCTGCACTACGTGCCGCCGACCGCGGGTTGTGGAACGTACTGGTTGCCGAACCTCAGGAAAATGAGCGCTACCGTGTGGCCCAGGCGAGCGTAGAGCTGCTGCATACCGAAGGCGACGACGCCTTTGTGCGCGGCACGCTGGCCCCCGGTATGCGATTAATTAGCAGCGGCACTCACCGCATCACGCCTGGGCAGCAGGTCACGCTCAGTGAGGAAGTGGCCCATGCAGCGCATTGAGTGGTTGTTTAATCGCCGCCTGCTGGCGCTGTCGCTTGGCTTGCTCATTGTCGCGGGGCTATCGGCTATCCAAACCCTTCCCAGGGCGGAAGACCCACACCTTGTCGCGCGGATTGCCACCGTGCTGGCACCGTATCCAGGGGCGACTCCCGAACAAATCGAAGCCTTGGTCGCGCGTCCTATCGAACAGGAGCTACGCACCATTGCTGAGATCGATGTGCTGGAATCTACCTCGCGGCAAGGCATTGCCGTGCTCAGCCTGGAGCTGAGCGACGCGGTTACCAATGTCACGCCGGTGTGGAGCCGCGTGCGCGATAAGCTCAGCGATGTAGCGCCCTCGCTACCGGAAGGCGTGCAAACGCCGGAGTTGTTGGATGACCGTGGCTATGCGTTCAGTATCGTGGCCGCGCTGCGCTGGACGTTGGATGCCCCTCCCAATCCACAGCTGATGGAGCGCTATGCCGAACGCCTAGAAGATCAGTTACGGCAGGTAGCGGGCACCGAATATACCCACCGTTTTGGCGTCGCCGGAGAGCAGGTCGAGGTGATGGTAGACCCGCTGGAACTGAATGCGTTAGGACTCTCGGTTGGTCAGCTTGCCGGGGCCATTGAGGCGAGCGACGGCCGCCGCACGGCTGGCGAGGTGGTCACACAAGGGCATCGGCTAACGGTGGGCTTGAGCGGCGAGTTTGATGCGCTTGACCGGCTGCGAGAGATCAACGTCACCACCCAGCAGGGCCAGAGCGTCAAGCTAGGGGAAATTGCCGAGCTGCGCCGTGGTGTTCAAGACCCACCCAGCGCGGTGGCGCTGCTAAACGGTGAGCGGGCCGTATTTGTAGGTGCCCGTATGGTGCCGGGCCAGCGTATCGATGTGTGGGTTGAGCGTGCCCAGGCGCAACTGGCGGCGTTTGCCGATGAACTGCCGGTAGGGTTGGCGGTAGAAGAAGTCTTTGAGCAGGCCAGCTATACCAACCAGCGTCTCAGTGATGTAGCGATTAGCCTGCTGATGGGCCTGGTGCTGGTGGTCGCGATTCTATTTCTCACGATGGGCTGGCGCTCTGCGCTCACCGTTGGGCTGGCCATTCCGGCGACGGCGCTGCTCACCCTGGCGCTGTTCAAGCCGCTGGGGATGGAAATCCACCAGATGAGCATCATCGGTATTATTGTCGCGTTGGGGCTGATGGTGGATAACGCCATTGTGATGACCAATGCCCTGCGTGAGCGCTTCCTTCAGGGGGATTCCGCGCTGGCCGCGACTCGGGATGCGTTACGCCATTTGGCGGTACCGCTGCTTGCCAGCACGCTCACGACCATTTTGGCGTTTATGCCCATCGTGCTGATGCCCGGCCCCGCCGGGGAGTTCGTCGGGCCGCTCGCCATGGCGGTCATGGTGGCGCTGGTCAGCTCTTATCTGATTTCGCTGCTGCTGGTGCCTGCGCTTTCGCCCATGCTGCTGGCCAAGGTAGCCGCTAAACCGCCCGCCCCGCGAGATAATATAATGAAGCGGGCGTTTCGCGGCACGATTCGCAGCACACTGCGCCACCCCGTGGCGGCGATGGTGATCACCCTCTGTGTGCCGGTAGGTGGAATAGCGCTGATGCCAACGCTAGACGTAGCGTTCTTCCCTCCCGCCGACCGCGACCAGTTCCACATTGAAGTACGCCTGCCCGCCGCCAGTAGTATCGCCAAGACAGAAGCGCTGGCCCACGAAGTGGAGAACATGGTGCGCGAGCTGCCGGGCGTGGTGCGTGTCTCCTCGTTTATCGGCGAAAGTGCGCCGATGATGTATTACAACGTGCTGACTAATGAGGATAACAACCCCGCCTTCCTACATCTGATCGTCGATACGGTGTCGTTAGAGGCCACCAATCAACAGGTGCCGGGGCTGCAGCAATCTCTGGATAAGCGCTTTCCTCAAGCCCAAAGCGTTGTGCGAAAATACGAGCAAGGCCCGCCTTTTAAAGCGCCCATTGAGCTTCGCGTGTATGGCGATGATCTGGAGGTGCTCTCCTCTCTGGGCCTGGAGCTAGCGGGCCTGATGCACCAGCTTCCACAGGTAACCCACGTACGCGCAGGGATGCAGCGTGATTTGCCTCGGCTAGTGCTTGATGTCGACCACACCGCATTGAGCGATGCAGGGCTGTCGACGCAGAGCCTGGCGGAACAGGTAGGTGCTGCCCTCTCCGGCCAGCCTGCCGGTATGTTGTTGGAAGATACACAACAACTACCGATACGTGTGCGTTATGCCGATGGGTGGCGTACTGATGCCGAGCAGCTAGCTGCACTGCGTTTGGTGAGTAATCAGGTGAGTGAAGGCTTACCGTTAGCGGCTGTCGCCGAGAGCTATCTTGCCCCTTCATGGAGCGTGATTACCCGCCGTAATGCGGAGCGGGTACAGCTGGTGCAAGGCTATTTATTGGCGGATGCGCTACCGGCCGTATCCATGGCGCAGCTAGATGCCAAGCTCCAGGCAGCGCTTGAGAACGGTGAGCTGACGTTGCCCGCTGGATACCGTATTGAAACGGGGGGCGAGGCCGCTGAGCGTGATGAGGCCGTAGGTAAACTGCTCGCCTCGGTGGTGCTGCTGGTGATTGCCATGGTGGCTACGGTGGTGCTGGCGTTTAACTCCTTCCGCCGCGCCGCCATTGTGTTTATTGCCGGCGCCCAGGCCATGGGCATGGGGATTGTGGCGCTGCTGATGAGTGGCCATGCTTTTGGCTTCGTGATTATCGTCGGCATTATGGGGTTGGTAGGCGTCGCCATTAACGCCACCATCATTATTATTGCCGCCTTTGATGATGATCCGGCCGCCCGGCAAGGCAATATGGACGCGATGCTCGCGGTAATCAGCGGCCCCACGAGTCGGCACATTGTGTCCACCACCATCACGACCTTTGCAGGACTGATTCCCCTCATGGTCGCGGCCGGCGGCTTATGGCCACCTTTCGCGCAAACCGTTGGGTTTGGTCTGCTCTTGGCTACATTGGTGTCGTTTTTCTTTACGCCAGCGCTGTACCGGCTTTGGGTCGCAAGAGCCGCAGCATAAGGGCACGCCTTTTCGCTTATTCATAACGTGGACTATATTGCTACTTGGTAAACGAGCGTATCTTTTGTGTAATGGCGTTATTGCCAGCGCGTAAGGATGACGTATTGCCGGCAGGCTAATGGCACTTGGAACACTGCCTGTTTCTAGGATGAGACGGCCCGAGTGCTGACATTCATTGGATGAAATGATGATGGTAGAGATAAAGCAAGAAAAAGGAGAGCCGCTGTTCCTCAGCGAACTCAGCAGTCAAGCGGTTGCCGTACTGAGCGGTCTGCCCGAGGGCGAGGGTATCCGTATTCTGGATGTCAGCGCGGAGTATGTTCAGTTTTGGGGAGGAGAGCGTGACCACTGGTTAGGCGCTTCTCCTAAAATTGTGCATCAAGCGTCAGCGAACGAGCAGTTGATCTGCCAGCTCAACAGCGCATTGGCTTGCGGTAAGCTCAGTCTGGGATGCTCCATGTCAGGGCTAGACCACGCCGATGAAGCACCGCGCTCTCAAGCGCCAAGGCCGCTGATTGAGTGGCGTGTCACAGCTATGTCGATGCCTGGCTATGCCGATAATGTGTTAGTACTGGTCCAGAGAGATATCACCCAGCGGGTGGAGAAAGAGGCCGAATTAAAACGCCTCGCCACTACCGACATGCTCACCGGGCTGATGAACCGCTCCCGGTTTGATTACCTGCTCAAACACGAGCTTGGGCGGCTGAACCGCTATGTGCGGCCATTTTCGCTCATCATGCTGGATATCGACTACTTCAAGACGATTAACGACAGCCAAGGACACGACGTGGGCGACCAAGTGTTGCGCGCCTTGGCTACGTTACTGGAAAACAATCTGCGCACCGCCGACTACTGCGCCCGTTGGGGTGGGGAGGAGTTTATGATTCTTGCCCCTGAAACCTCACTCGACCAAGCGGCACAACTGGCCGAGAAGATTCGCCAACGCATCAGCAGCGCCTCTTTTCCAGGGGCTGAGCATGTTACCGTCAGCCTTGGCGTGGCAGAAGCCACCCACAGTGATACGCCCAAAAGTATGTTGAAGCGGGTTGATAATGCGCTCTATCAAGCGAAAGAGAGTGGGCGCGATAGGGTGGCATGTTAGCGAAAGGGGCCAAGCGGCCCCTTTCGTTGTTCTAAGCGGATGATTCAGCCTAGCGTGTCATAGCGAGGGAAGTGGCAGGGGAGTTATCTACCTCATCGGCGAGCATTTCGGCGGTGATGGCGGAGAGCGTCCAGCCCAGGTGGCCGTGGCCCGTGTTGTAGAAAACGGTCGGCAATTTGCCGGGGCCGACTTTGGGCAGCATGTTCGGCAGCATCGGGCGCAGGCCCGCCCAAGGCACCACTCGTTGAGTACTCACGCCGGGGAAGCACTGCTCTACCCAGCGCACCAGCGGCTGAATCCGATCATTGCGAATGTCGCGGTTCGCGCCGTTAAACTCAGCGGTACCGGCCACGCGGAAGCGGTCGTTTCCCAGACGGCTGGTCACCAGCTTGGTTTCGTCATCCAACAGGCTCACCGTCGGTGCGGCCTGCTGTGAGGCTTCGTCGTCCAGCTGTACGGTGATGGAGTAGCCTTTGACCGGGTAGATGTTAACGCGGTCGCCCAACTTGGCGGCGATGGCACGACTGCCGACCCCGGCACACACCACCACGCTATCAAAGCTTTGGCGTACCTCTTCACCGTCGATTGAAGCGCTGACCCAGGCACTGTTTTCATCCGCACCCAGGTCGGTCACCTGGTGGCCGTAGTTCAGCTTGACGCCGTGTTTAGCCGCGGCCATCGCGAGGCCGTTGGTGTACTTATGAATATCCCCGGTGGCGTCGCTTTCGGTAAAGAAGCCGCCGTAGTAGCTGCCCGCCAGCGTAGGCTCGATGGCGCGCATCTCTTCTGGGGTGACCGCGCGGCGCTCAAGCCCGCCTTTATGCAGCAGCTGTGAGACCTTCGCGGCATGCTCGTAGCCCGCTTTATCGCGGTAGATATGCAGAATGCCTTTCTGTTTCACGTCAAAATCGATCTGCTCGTCTCGCGCCCACTGAAACAGGTGTTCCCTGGCGGCAATGGCGAGGCGCGTTGTTTCGGTGGTGTTGTCGGCATAGCGGGGAATGGCGGCGATAAATTCCGCAAACCAGCTCAGCTTGTGCCAGGTAGGGCGAGGATTGACGAGCAGCGGGGCGTCGTTTTTCAGCATCCAGCGCAGGCCTTTGATGACCGTAGGCCAGTGGTTCCACACCTCGGCGTTGGAGGCGGAAAGCTGACCACCGTTGGCAAACGAGGTTTCCATCGCGGCGTAGCGATGCTTTTCAAACACAGTGACGTCAAAGCCGCGTTTCACGAGGGCGTAGGCGCTGGTAATACCGGTGATGCCACCGCCAATAATTGCCATGCGTTGCATGAGTCTCTCCACAGATTGTATGAGCGTCGGGCGATACCCCCAGCAAACGTGTTTGCTAGGCGTACCCCTTCCGTCATGGAACCTGAGAGATTCACGCCGATGATGTGGCGTTTGCTCCTTCGGTGGGCTGAGTGACGCAGTCATCAACCGCTCTTCGGAACGTATTGGTAAAAACGTTAGCAGTTGCGGTCCGTTGGCCTGAGAGTTTCCGGGGTCGTTGCTCCTTCGGCGCTGGTGTCGTACACCAGTCTCTCCCGCAAATGCGTACTTAACGTTGTAACGCGGCAGTGCTAAAAAGGGAATAGGCGAAAGGTGGAAGCCGCTCCGCTGAATCACCTGGCTTTGCCAGTTTGCGTGTTTTCACACACAATGCCCGCTATCTTCAACGAGCTATCTTCAACTCGCTATTTTCGATCAATTATCTTCAAGCAATGGACAACGCGCATGCAGGCAAACGGATTTTTTGAAGGCATCGGCGAGGCGATAGGCGACGCCATTCGCGTCGTGGTGGAGTTTTTGGTAGGGCTTTTTACCAACTTTTTCGGTGCCTTTGACGACTTTATCGGCGGGCTGACGCGTTCGCTGGGGATTAATGACTCGTTTTTAAGCCTAGCCATACTGCTGATTGGCTTGCTGGTGCTATGGGGTGGGCTGCGTGCGTTTTTGCGTGGCTCCATTGTTGGCGGCATTTTCCGCACGCTGATTGGGCTGTTTATCCTGTCGTGGCTGATGATGTAGCGCCCCGGCCACCGACCCACGCCTGCGCGACGCCGCAGGCGATCACCAGCCCACAGCCGCTTAACTGCAAAGGCGAAAGCGCTTCGCCAAACAGGCTCCAGCCAAAAATCACCACCGCCACCGGTTCACAGTAAGCCAGCGTGCCGTATAGCGCGGTGGGCAGGCGGTTAATCGCCATCACCGCGCACAGCAGCGCCAAAAAACCGGGCACCAGGCCTGCGGCCAACAACCACGGCACTTGCCACGTGCTGGCCGCAAGCCCTGCTTGCTGCCATAGCGCAAACGGCAAGATCACCAGCGCCCCGACCGCCAACTGCCAGAAGGCGCAGGTGCGGTCATCCAGGTGGCGCGGCAATCGGCGGTTCGTCAGGATAAAACCGCTGTAAGCTAGCATGGCCGCTAAGCCAAAACCCATGCCAATCACGTCCTGCTGATCGTCCAGGTTGAGTCGAAACTCCTGCATCATCGCGAACCCAAACAGCGCCAAGCCAATGAGCGAAACCTGCGCCGCTGCAAGCCGTTCGTTAAACAGCGCATGGGCCGCGATAGCCGCCACAATCGGCGCGAGATACACCATCAAAATGGCGTTGGCCATTTGGGTGTAGTTCATCGCCTGCACGTAAAACAGGATGAACGCCGCCAGCAAACTACCGCTAATCACCACCTGCCGCCCTGGCAGTGTGGTGAGTCCTGCATGGCGTTTTGTCAGCAGTAAATAGCCGAGCAAAAACAGCGCCCCTAACCCCAACCGGTAGAAGGTAATGCTCTCCGCGTTCAGCCCGGTAATCCGAGAAATCACGCCGATGGTGGCCATACCCACAGCAGCCACCACCGCTAGCAATAGGCTGGAAGGTGCAACGGTGAGAGAGGAAGTTGATGGTGGCATGCTGGTCGTCCTTGAGCGAGTTTCATGAGCATATGACGCATCGTCATTTGCTTCTTTGGTGCATTTTGTCATCATCTGCACTCTTTTTGTGCAAAGGCGAGTGCGATGAAAACGTATCTTGGCAAGATGCGCGGAGAACGAACGCCGCGTCCCCGGGTGGGCTGGCAGGATGCCTGCTGGTCGTGGCTGGGTGCCTTTACTGGCATGGCGCTGATTTGCTGGCTAAGCGCCGAGTGGCTCTCCCAGCAGCTGTTGATCGTGGGCTCGTTCGGGGCAACCTCGGTGCTGATTTACGCCGCCCCGGAAAGCCCCTTTGCCCAGCCAAGCCATGTGCTGTTTGGCAGCGTGCTCTCTGCCTGTGTGGGCGTGGGCTGCTACCAACTGCTGGGGGCCACGCCGCTTTCGATGGCGTTGGCAGTATCGCTCTCCATTTTGGTCATGCAGCTTACCCATACCGTTCACCCGCCAGGGGCTGCCGCTGCGCTGATTGCCGTGGCAGGCGGTGCCAGCGTGCATCAGTTGGGTTGGTGGTATCCGCTGATCCCCATTGGCGCAGGCTGCATCGTCATGCTGGTGGTGGCGATTCTGGTCAATAACCTGGCGCGCCACCGCCGCTATCCGCGCTACTGGTAGCGCTGTAGCTGCTCTTCCAGGGCAAAAATATGCGCATCCTCGGTGCCCAGCTCGCGCAGCGCTTGGGCTAGGTTCAGCAAGTAAGCGCTGTTGGGGCCGCTGGGGCCATGGGCCTGGGCAATTTGCTGGGCGATGTCGGCCAGCGGGGCATCGCCTAAAAACGCCGGGTTGTCGTCGCTTGCCAGATAAATCAGCCCCTCGCTAGGCGCTTGGTCGGCGTCAGGGTTACCCGCCTCATCCAAAAACGTCAGCGTGACTTTTTCCCGCAGGTAGCCGTTTTTCTCCCGCACATCCAACGGTGCGAGTACCTCTGGGGTGATGCGGTAGGCCATGCCGTGACATACCGCGCCTTCGGCACGAATCAGCGTCGCCACACGCCCCGGTGCTTCCGGCGTGCCGCGGTGGTCGTGGGAGCCCTGCCAGAAGCGCCGCGCCCAACCGGTAATGGCCGCAGGCCGGCGTTCTAAATAGTCAAAATCGGCCTTCCAAATCAGCGAACCGTAGCCAAAGAGCCAGATATCCGCATGGCCGTCGAAGAAGTTTCTTTGCTGGTTTAACGTCGTGGTATCAAGCAACATAAGCGATCTACATTTGTGACCAAAGTGGCTGCACGCGCATGGCGTTAACGGTGGTTCATCATCCGGGTTATACGATTGATTTACCAGCCAATCACCCCTTCCCCATGGAAAAGTTTCGGGTGCTTCGGCAGCTCTTGGGCGAGCAAACGCTGGCCTGCCCCATCGAGTGGCACACGCCCCAACCGGCCACCCTCGAAAGCCTCCAGCGCGTGCACACCCGTGACTATGTTCAGGCATTTTTGCACGGCCAGCTTGATCGTGCCGCTCAGCGACGTAGTGGATTCGTTTGGTCTGAGGCCTTGGTGGAGCGAGTGCGGCTGGAAACCGGCGGCACGCTGCTCACCCTTGAAGCGGCCCTGGCCACCGGGCTTGCCTGCAATTCGGCGGGCGGTACACACCACGCCCATGCGGATGCCGCCAGCGGCTACTGTTTGATTAACGATTTAGCCGTGGCCGCCGCCCACGCGCTGGCGCAGGGCTGGGTAGAGCGGGTGCTGATTGTGGATTGCGACGTGCATCAAGGCGATGGCACCGCGCGGCTCTTTGCCAACGAGCCCGGCGTGTTTACCTTTTCCATGCACGCGGCGCGTAACTTCCCCGCCCGCAAAGCAAAAAGCGATCTGGATATCGCCCTGCCCAACGGCATGGAGGATGCGGCTTATCTGGCCGAACTCGCATCTTGGCTGCCTGGGGTACTCGCCGCCTACCAGCCAGACGTAGTGCTCTATGATGCGGGCGTGGATGTGCATCACGATGACCGCCTGGGCTACTTATCGCTCAGCAGCGACGGGCTCTATGCCCGGGATCACTACGTGTTGAACCTTTGTCGTGAGTCTGACATTCCCGTGGCGGCGGTCATCGGCGGCGGCTACGACCGCGATATTGCCGCCCTGGCTACACGTCACGCCCAGCTACATCGAGCCGCTGCGGATGTGCTGGCGGCTCATTAACGCTTTGATTGAAAAGGACGAACGCGATGCGCGCTATTTTTCTTGTCGATAACGGCTCCCTGCGCCCCCAGGCGACCCATAATCTGCGCCGGGTAGCGGCCGCGTTGAGCGAGACGCTAGGGGAGACTGTTCAGGCGGCCTCGCTGTTGCACTCCAATAAAATCCCCGCTGAAGAGGTCGATGGCATTCCGGCCATTACGTTAGGCCCCGCTGCCGAACGCAGCGCCGAGGCAGGCGCCACCGAGATTATCGTGCTGCCGTTTTTCTTCGGCCCCAGCAAAGCGCTAACGGGGTATTTGCCGGAGCGTATGGCTGCGTTGCAGGCACGCTTTCCTAACGTGTCGGTGCGGGTTGCTCAGCCGCTGATGGATGAACTTGGGAGTAACGACCTGCGCTTGGCACAGCTGTTGGCCGATAACGTACGTGCGCAGCTGCCTGAACAAGGAGTTGCCAAGGTCGCGCTGGTGGACCACGGCAGCCCCATTCCCGACGTTACCGCCGTGCGTAACCGCTTGGCCGGGCAATTGAGCGTGCTGCTGGGCGACGAAGTGCGCTGCGTGGCGGCGGCCTCTATGGAGCGACGTGACGGCGACGAGTACCGCTTTAACGAGCCGCTATTGGAGCACCTGCTGGATACTCCCGAATTCAGCAGTGGCCACGTGGTGCTGGCGATGCTGTTTCTCTCTCCAGGCCGTCATGCCGGTGAGGGTGGCGATATCGCCGAGATTTGCGCTGCCGCCGAACAGCGCCACAGCGGGTTGAAGGTAACGACCACCGCCCTGGTAGGCGAGCACCAGGGAATTGTTGAAATTCTACATTCGCGCCTACGCCAAGCGCTTGACGGTGAACGTTTTCTGCTTGAAATGCCTGCTCAGCAGTAAAGTGCCCGGTTAAGGGAAGCGCGCAAGGGGAGATGTAACGTTGTCCAAAGGCGCGTAGAATCGCGAGCTTTTGCAAGCGTGCTCGTTTCTCAAACAGCGCTTCCTCGTTAACCAGGGCCTCTATCTTGATCGCAACCGCCAATATCACCATGCAGTTTGGGGCCAAGCCCCTATTTGAAAACGTTTCCGTCAAATTTAATAACGGCAATCGCTACGGTTTGATTGGCGCGAATGGTTGCGGTAAGTCCACCTTCATGAAAATCCTGGGTGGCGAGCTGGAGCCCTCGTCTGGGCAGGTGATGCTGGATAGCAGCACCCGGCTGGGTAAGCTGCGCCAGGACCAGTTTGCCTACGAGAACGAGCGGGTCATCGACACCGTCATCATGGGCAACGCCGAGCTGTGGAAAGTGGCCGCCGAGCGCGAGCGTATCTACTCGCTGCCTGAGATGAGCGAAGAAGACGGCATGGCCGTGGCGGATTTAGAAGTGCGCTTTGCTGAGCTGGATGGCTACACCGCCGAGTCCCGCGCGGGCGAGCTGCTGCTGGGCCTGGGCATTCCTATCGAACAGCACACCGGCCCCATGAGCGAAGTCGCCCCCGGCTGGAAGCTGCGCGTGCTGCTGGCCCAGGCGCTGTTCTCCGACCCGGACGTGCTGCTGCTGGACGAACCCACCAACCACCTGGATATCAATACTATCCGCTGGCTGGAAGAGATTCTAAAAGCGCGCAGCAGCACCATGGTGATCATTTCCCACGACCGCCACTTCCTGAACAGCGTGTGTACCCACATGGCGGATCTGGATTACGGCGAAATCACCCTGTTCCCCGGCAACTACGACGACTACATGACGGCCGCCACCGCTGCCCGTGAGCGTCAGCACTCTGATAACGCCAAGAAGAAAGCGCAAATTGCCGAGCTTCAGCAGTTCGTCAGCCGCTTCTCGGCCAACGCCTCTAAAGCGAAGCAAGCCACCTCGCGGGCGCGCCAGATCGATAAAATCAAGTTGGAAGACATCAAACCCTCCAGCCGGGTGAGTCCGTTTATCCGCTTTGATCAAAACAAGAAGATCCACCGTAACGCGGTGAACGTGGAGGCGATTACCAAAGGCTACGACGGCGAGCCGCTGTTTAAGCGCTTCTCCATGACCGTCGAAGCGGGCGAGCGTATTGCCATTATCGGCCCTAACGGCATTGGCAAAACCACCCTGCTGAAAACGCTGGCGGGGGATCTACGCCCAGACGCCGGGGAAGTGAAGTGGACCGACGCCGCCGAGCTTGGCGTATTCGCCCAAGACCACGCCGATGACTTCGCTAATGACGCCACGCTGTTTGAGTGGATGGGCCAGTGGACCAAAGGCGGCGAACAGGTGGTACGCGGCGCGTTGGGCCGCATGCTGTTCTCCAGCGACGACATCAACAAGTCGGTGAAGGTGATCTCTGGGGGCGAGCAGGGGCGGATGCTGTTCGGTAAGCTAACGCTCACCAACCCCAATGTGCTGTTGATGGACGAGCCCACCAACCACCTGGATATGGAGTCCATCGAGGCGCTCAACCTGGCGTTGGAGAACTACCCCGGCACGCTGCTGTTCGTTAGCCACGACCGGGAGTTCGTCTCCAGCCTCGCCACGCGCATCATTGATATGCAGCCGGATGGCATCGTCGATTTCAGCGGCAGCTACGACGACTACCTACGTAGCCAAGGCGTGGTGTAACGCCTAGCCAAGAATCTGGGCATAGGTAGACTCTGTTGCCGGCTCTTTGTCGGCATCCAGCATGTCGCCGCTGAAGGTCTCGTTCATCTCTTTGGCGAGCTCTACATACACGTGCATCTGCTGATTGCGGCGTTTATGCAGCGGCGGTTTTACCAGCAGACTAACCCCACGAATGGGCTCGTGGGTTTCGCCGCGTAGCAGGTCGGGCATCTCCCCAGGCGGGAAAGCGTTGGCCACGGTGATCGGGTTAGACGCCTGCTGGCCATCGATTAGAAACACCTTCTTGATCGCGTCGTAATGGGCGCTTTTCCCACGCAGCCACTCGGTTAACCGCTCATCGGTGGTGGCATCCGGCTGGTTGAAAATGACGAACAGTGAGTGCTGCTTGACCTTTCCCGTACGCTTAGCGGGGGTGGGCAGCGGCTCTTCCGCTGGCGGCGGGGTAGGCTCAGCGACCGGTGCCGCTGCTTCTTCGGCCTTGGCTTTAGCGCGACGCCGTTTGGGCACCACGACGTAAGCGAAAATCGCTGCGGCCAATATGCCTAACAGCAGAGAGGCAAAGGCCAACAGCACGGGAAGAGAGAACGTATCCATAGGGTGAAACCCTTTTGTTAGTTAACACCTAGGCTCTATTTAACCGCAAAATGGTAGCGTTGAGTGCCAGCGCCAGAGCAACCCAAAGCCAGTAAGGCACCATCAGCCAAGCCGCCAGCGTACTGACTTGCGCAAACAGGCCAATGGTCACTGTAATCAATCCTATCAGCAGCACGATATCTGCCAGAGCAGCACCGATCTGCTTGCGCCCAAAGAACAGCCAAGACCACGCCGCATTTGCCAGCAGTTGCGCACCATAAACGGCAAGGCTGGCGCTACGCAGCGCGGAGTCTTCTGCCATATAGACCCGCCATGCTGCAATCGCCATCAAGAGATAGAGAATCCCCCAGGCGATGGGGAAAGCGAGGTCGGGCGGTGTCCAGCGAGGTTTGCGCAGCGCCCGGTACCAGCCATCGGGACGAAAGCGTGCGCCTGTGGCCGCAGCGGCCCCCACCAGTAGTAATGAGACCAGCAGCACCAACAGTGAACCGAGCATGTGCCACCTATCCTTATGTGTGAGAAGACGCGTTAAAACGAGTGAATCAAAAGCCTAGCAGCGTTTTAAAACCATTAGACATAAAAAAAGCACCACCTAAGTGATGCTTTTTATCAATAAGGGTTCCCTTTTTTAAGAAACCCTGGCAAAGGCAGCCTTAGAGCAGCGGCTTAGTCCATGCGGTCATAGCCGTTATCCATAAACGGATAGTCGGTGTAGCCCTTCTCGTCGCCGCCATAGAACGTTTCCTGGTTCGGCTCGGTGAGCGGGGCGTTCACACGGAAGCGCTCCGGTAGATCCGGGTTGGCGATGTAGGGGCGGCCAAAGGCCACGGCATCGGTGGTTTTCTCTTGAATGCGTGTCTCGGCGCGATCGGCGTCATAGTTGCCGCAGTAGATCAGGCTGCCGCTAAAGCGCTCACGCATCTTCTTACGGAAACCAGCGGGGAAGGTGATATCGCCGCCCGCCCAGTTCGGCTCGTTCAGGTGCAGGTAAGCCAAGCCGCGCTTGGAGAGCTGCTCGGCCATGTAGAACGCCATCGCTTCCGGCTCGTCGTCGGTCAAACCAAACAGCTCGATAAACGGCGTCATACGAATGCCGACACGCTCAGCACCATACACTTCAATGACCGCGTCAACGACTTCCAGCGGGAAGCGGGCACGGTTTTCCAGCGAGCCGCCGTACTGGTCGGTACGCTGGTTGGTGCCGGTGGCCAAGAACTGGTTCAGCAGGTAAGCGTTGGCAGCGTGGACTTCGACCATATCGAAACCCGCGCGCTTGGCGCGGATGGCCGCTTGGCGGTAATCATCCACGATGCCAGGAATCTCGTCGGTTTCCAGAGCACGCGGCGTGCTGGTGGGGTGCTGACCAGCGGTGCCATCTTCAAACTCTACAAAGCACTGAGCGCCTTCACCTTTCAGCGCGCTGGGGGCTACCGGCTGCTGGCCGTTGGGCTGCACCATCTCATGGGAAACGCGGCCCACATGCCACAGCTGCAGAGCAATACGGCCACCCTTGGCGTGAACCGCATTCACAACGCCTTTCCAGCCTGCTTCCTGCTCATCGGTCCAGATGCCGGGCGTGTACACATAGCCACGGGCAGTGGGAGAGATGTTAGTGGCTTCGCTAATGATCAGGCCCGCACCGGCGCGCTGGCCGTAATAAGCTTCCTGCATCTTGCCCGGCACGCTATCCGGCGTGCGCGAACGGGTCAGCGGCGCCATGATGACGCGGTTAGGAATGTTCAGGCTACCTAGCGTGGTGGGGGTAAACAGCGTCTCGTACGCCATAGGGCAAAACTCCTTTGAAGCAGTGGTTATCATCGTGGCGAATAGAATAGACCAGTTTACTAGTAAGCGCCAACGACGATGCTATGCCCTAGTTAATGGGGACAGACGCGCAAAACAAAACCCCGCCGAGTAAATGAGGGCGGGGTTAGGGGGTAAATAGCGTTTGTTCAGTGCCGCTGCCAAGGCCAGCGGCGCTTAACCGGCGTATCAATCTGCCCGATGGCGCTGGTGAGCGGCAGCATAATGGCGCTGAGCTGGCGGTGGCAGACGGAACTGCTGAGTACGCCGGGGCACTGTTTGAGCAGCAGGTCGCACTGTTGGGAGGCGATAAAGAGCTGCTCCACAACCGCAGGCGCGAACAGCGGCTTGGCCTGCTGGCAGCAGCGGGTCAGCTCTCGGGAGAGCATTGAGAGCATGCTGGTGTCTAGCCAGCAGGGCAGCGGGTCTTCTAGCCGTCCGGCAATGGAGTGCTGAACGGCTTCAAACGATGTGCGTAAAAACAGCAGGGTTTGACGAAGCTGGCGCTGTTCACTGGTCATGTGACGTCCCTTTACCTCAACTGCTCTTTATCTACCAAGGTGTTGGCTAAAAAAGAGAGTGTTTCTCATTTGCGTTTCTGGTGAAGATAGCCTCCCTCAATCGTGATGTCAATCTCAGGCTATTGTCTCGGACTATTATCACGGGCCATCATCACGGGCCTGATAAAGCTGCCAATCATTGTTGGTGAGCGGCTTGGCACCCTGCTCGGTGACCACCACGGTATCGCTTAAGCCAACGCCCCACTGGCCGGGCACCCGCAGGCAGAGCGGTAAATGAAACACCATGTTGGTTTCAAAGGTGCGCGTTTGGCCTTTGGCAATGTAGCCCGTGCCTTCAACCCAACTCGGCGGAAACTGCGCGCCTACGGCGTAGCCAAACACTCCGGAGAAAAACAGCTGGTCGCGTTGAGGGGCCAGCAGGGTATCGGCGGCCTGGGCGGCGGCATCAAAAGAGTGGCCGGGGCGCATGGCCTCGCAGAGGGTTTCAAACATCGAGCGGCAGAGGTCTTGAGTGGCGGTGAGGGCGGCGTTCGGGGTGCCGGTTACGGCGGTGCGCATCATCGGTGCGGTGTAGCGCTGATACGCTGCACCGAACTCTAAAAACACTGGCTCGTTGGCCTGAATGACGCGGCGTTTATGGTTAACGTGAATCACCCCAATGCGGTGCCCGCTGGTGACGATAGGCTGTAAGTTCATAAACTCGCTACCGTTTTCGAGTAGCGCTTTAGCGCCAATGGCGGCAATGTCGTTATCGGTCATGCCAGGTTGAATGGCGGCCAGCGCCGTCTCTAAGCCAACGGCGGTGATGCGGGCGCTCTCTTTGAGCATCTCAAGCTCGGCGCTGCTTTTGACGATCTTGATGGCATCGAGCAGGTCGCCCGCTTCAAAAAAGCGCTCTTTACCCACCGCCTGAGACAGGGCGTTCATCACGCCCACCCTCAGCCCGCTGCTCCAGCCATCGATGCCAATACGCGGGCAGGGGGTTAACAGGTCTGCTAGTGGAGCGATGATTTCATCTAAGTTTTCCCACCGGTAGCCAATAATCTCGTCGACGCGGGCGGTCACCACCGCGGCACCCGTTTCAATCGAAGCCACTTGTAGAACGAGCTTGTCTTGCGTGCAGACCAAGCAGGCATGCACCGATACCTCAAAGGTGTGGTAACCGGTCAAATAATTGATATCGGCGGGGTCGGTGAGCAGCAGCGCGTCTAGCTCGCGCTGGGCCATGGCGTGGCGCACCGTTTCTAGGCGCGCTTGATACTCAGCGGGGGCAAAGGGTAGCTCGCTTTGGGCAAGCGATGTGGCAAGGGCTTCGCGGTAGTGGTGGTAATCCATGGCGACCTCCAGCGTTAGGTAAGGTCAGTATAGGTCGCCCTCTAAAGCGTGCCGCGAAGGCCCTCAACGGTTAACGAGTTAACAGATACACACCTTGCAGGAAGTAGAACACCCCAATGCCGGTCACGATCCAGCGGGTCCAGGTGCGGAAATTGGCGTCGGTCAGGCGGTGCAGAATCCGTGTGCCGGTTTGGGTGCCCAGCATGGCAAACGGAGCGGCCAGGAGCACGATGCTCCACTCACCCACGCTGAGCGCAAGGGCGGCACCCAAGTAGAAGAGGATTTTGATGGAGTGGGCGACCACTTGAATCATGGCCTTGGTAGCCACAACTTGGCGGCGGTCCATCTGCGAGCGCACAAAGAAGATATCGATCAGCGGGCCGGATACCCCTGCAGCAATCGTGAGGCCACCTGAGGCGATGCCGCAGCAAAACGCGTGGCTGGCGCGATGAGCGTCTAGCTGGAACCAGTGCTTGGGCGTCCATACCAAGATGGGCAGCAGCCCGATCAATAAAGAAACAGTGGCCGCATTGGGCGTGTAGTTAAACAGCAACAGAAGCCCTGCCGCGCTGAGTACTCCCAGCGCCATCAGTGCCACAATGCGCCAAACAATAAAGCGCCGCGAAAGCCACGCCCGAGAAGCATTGGACGTTAACTGAATCACCCCATGCACGGCCATGGCAGTACTGGCGGGGAATATCACCAGCAGGAACCACAGCAACACTAGCCCGCCCGCCATACCAAATACGCCGGAGAGCATGGAAGTGAAAAACACCACGCCGACAAAGGCGAATCCCATTAACAGTGTCATGAAAGACGCCCTCAGCTACGACAGAATGGCCACACCTGATAGAACTTGCGGCACTGGAACTCTGCCTGGCAGCTGTTGAGCTGGGCCTGGTAGCGGTTGGAAAGGCTCGCCACTTGGCGGCCTGCGTTGAGCACCTGGGGTTTACTGCGATAAGTGCCTCGCTGATAGCCGCCTGCGCCCTCGTGGTAGGCGTAATAGAGGTGCTCAGGATTGTTGAGCGAAATGCCCGTTTGGGCGCGAGTGCGGGCGTTGTACCAGCCAATGAAATCGGTGGCGTGTTTCATATGCGTGCGCCGGGCAAATAGGCTGCCCGCTTGGTCTTCGTACTCGCCCCACACCGGGTCTTGAGCTTGGGCGTAGCCTTTGGCGGAAGAGGGGCGCGGGCCGGGAATAAAGCCAAGGTAGTATTTGCGGTCTGGGCGCACGTGGCTGCGAAACGAGGACTCCCGCTGAATAAACGCCATTTGAGTTGCGATGGGCGTTCCCCACTTCTCTTCAGACTCTTGCGCGTAGTCGTACCAGCTAGGCTGTTCGCGAAAAATCTCGCAGATATTGGTCTGATCCTCCGGCGGGCTGGGTGCAAAGGTGGCGCACCCAGAGAGCAGCAGTAGGGCAGCGACGGCCAGCCACCCGCGTAGCTGGGCGGTGGAAGAGGAGGCAGCGGAAGAGAGCGTAGAGACCCAAAAGCTATCAACAGAGCGATGCATAGGACGGTCCTTGTGGATAAGTCGTGTTACTCACGTTTTGTGTAGTGTACTGATGACGGATAAAGCGCGTTGGCCGCTTAGCGCAGCAGCGGCTCCAGGCAGCGGCGCAGGCGCTGTGCCTCGCGCACCAACGTTTCACCAGAGAGCATGCCCACCCCCATCACCAAACCAACGCGAGGGTCATTCGGCGCACACACAGGGCTTAACGGCCGCACGATTAAGTGCTCTTTCAGCAACGATTGTGCGATGGCCACATCATTAATGCCCGGCTCGAACTCCACGCACAGGCTGATGGCACTGCTAGGCGGTGACACCGAGCGCACGTGGGGCAGCGAGCGTAGCTGGTCGTGCAGCACTTGCTGGCGGCCTAAGTAGTCCCGCTGAATGCGCCGACACCAGGCATCCAAATCACCATCAAAAATAAACTGGGCCAGCACGGCTTGGTCCAGCATACGGCCCTCGCGAAACAGCTCGCTGCGCAGGCGGTTCATGGGCCCTGCCAAATGGCGCGGCACCACCAAGTAGCCCAGCCGCAGGCCGGGAAACATCATCTTAGAGAAAGAGCCTACCAGCAAATGGCGCTCAGAGTGGGCATCAAACAGCAGGTTGGGATGGTCGTCGCGGTTAAATTCATAGTCATCTTCCACCACGTAGGTGGGCGATAACGCCTCACACAGCCGCTGTTTATGCTCGGCGCTGGTCGGCACGCTGAGCGGGTAGTGGTGCGAACCGGTGAGGTAAGCCAGCGCCACGGGGCCGGGAGTAGCGGGCAAGGCATGACCCGCTTCAAGCCGCCACGGCAGCATGTCGATGTTAAGCCCGGCGGCGGTAAACACGTTGCGCGCACCCCAGTAGCAGGGCGACTCCATGGCCACCGTATCGCCCACATCCGCCAGGGCAACGGCGCACAGCTCAATGCCGTTGTGGGTGCCATCGGTAATGATGATCTGCTCGGTATCGCAATGGATATCCCGCCAGCGGGCCAGGAAATCACGAATCGCGCGTTTCAGCGGGCCGTAGCCGCCGGTGGAGTAGGAGAGCAGCAGCGCATTTTGCGGCACCGTGACGCTGGCGTAGAGCTGACGCCATTTACGCATGGGGAATTGGGCGATATCGGGAATGCCGGGCACGAAGGCCCCGCTCTGAACAGTACTTGCCCCCGGCCATCGCAGTACTCGCTGGGCACGATTGGATAGCTGCACCTTGGTGGGCGTTGAGGTAGTGGGAGCCGCCACTTTTTTACAGCTCCACGTTCCACTGCCGTGTGAGGTTGTAAGCAGTCCTTCTTCGATAAGCGTGGCAACCGCTAAAGAAAAGGTATTCCGAGCGACTCCTAAGGCTGCCGCAAGCTTGCGATGTGAAGGTAATCGAGTTTGGTGAGGCCAATCTTGATTGATCGATTGCCTTAATGCCTGCTCTAACCTTACTTGCTTACTCAACCGTTCAGGCTGCTGCGCATAGCTTTTTATGAGTTGTTGTAAAGCGACTTGGCAATCCATCCAAGTTCTCCCTTGTCGATAATGCTCTTTCAATATCGTAGTAAAACAGAAAAGTGGTCTGCTTGAACGCAAAAGTGGTGCATTCGCCTGCCTAAGATTTGCTGCTAGCGTGCCTATTAGGTTGTAGACCAGGAGAATGTTATGAGCTTTATCGAACAGTGGTTGCACGATGCCGTACCGGCCCTGGTGGGCGGGCAGTGGCGCAAAGGCCAGCAGACCTTTGCCGTCGATAACCCCGCCACCGGCGAAACCATTGCCCACGTGGCGGATTTAAGCGCCGACGACACCCGCGACGCCGTGGCCGCCGCTTATGAAGCCGGTGCCGCGTGGCGCGCCACCCCGGTGAAACAGCGCTCCGCGCTGCTGCGTCGCTGGTTTGAGCTGATCAATGAGCACGCCGACGACCTAGCCCGCCTGATGACCCTAGAGCAGGGCAAGCCGCTGGCGGAAGCCAAAGGCGAAGTGACCTACGGCGCATCGTTCATTGAGTTCTTCGCCGAAGAAGCCAAGCGTATGGCGGGGGAAACCCTGCCCAGCCACGGCGCGGACAAGCGCCTGCTGGTACTGCGCGAGCCGGTGGGCGTGGTGGCCGCGATTACCCCGTGGAACTTCCCGCTCGCAATGATTACCCGCAAGTGCGCCCCGGCCTTGGCCGCTGGCTGCACCGTGGTCATCAAGCCAGCAGAAGCCACGCCGCTGACCGCCCTGGCCGCCGCCTATCTGGCGCTGGAAGCGGGCCTGCCCGCAGGCACCATCAACGTGGTTACCGCTTCCAAGCCTGCCGCCGTGGGCGAGGTGCTCACCACCGACCCTCGGGTGCGCAAGGTGTCGTTTACCGGTTCTACCCCGGTTGGCAAACACCTGCTGGCCCAGTGCGCCAGCACGGTGAAGAAAACTGCCATGGAGCTGGGCGGCAACGCGCCGTTCATCGTGTTTGACGACGCCGATGTCGACGCCGCCGTGAACGGTGCCATCGCCTCCAAGTTCCGCAACGCCGGGCAAACCTGCGTGTGCACCAACCGTTTCCTAGTGCAAGACGGCATTTACGATGCCTTCGTCGCGAAGCTCACCGAGCGTGTGAACGCGCTCAACGTGGGTGACGGCCTAGCAGAAGGCAGCATCATCGGCCCGCTGATCAATCAAGCCGCCGTGGATAAAGTGCAGCGCCACGTCGACGACGCAGTGAATAAAGGCGCGCGCCTGCTGTGCGGCGGCCAGCCCCACGCGGCGGGTGATCGCTTCTTTACCCCCACGGTGCTGGCGGATGTGACCACGCAAATGGCCGTGGCCGATGAAGAGACGTTTGGCCCGGTCGCGCCGGTGTTCCGCTTCCAGCGCGATGAAGAAGCCATCGCCATGGCCAACGACACCCCGTTTGGCCTAGCTGCCTACTTCTACGCCACGGATTACCGCCGCATCTGGCGCACCATGGAGCAGCTGGAGTACGGCATGGTGGGTGTGAACGAAGGCTTGATCTCCACCGAGCTTGCGCCGTTTGGCGGCGTGAAAGAGTCCGGGCTGGGCCGCGAAGGTTCCCACCACGGCCTCGATGAATTTACCGAACTGAAGTACGTCTGCGTAGGCGGCCTGTAAAGAGAACGATGATGACTAACCAAGAATTGAACGACCTGAAAAACCGCTTCGTGGCCAACGGTGCCGCCACGCCGACCACCCAGTTTGCCGAGCGCGCCGAAAACGCTGAGCTGTGGGACGCCGACGGCAACCGCTGGATCGACTTCGCGGGCGGCATTGGTGTGCTTAACTTGGGCCACCGCCACCCAAAAATCGTCGCGGCGGTGGAAGCGCAGCTCAAGAGAGTCATGCACACCAGCGCGGCGGTGATTTCCTACGCGCCCTACGTGCAGCTGTGCCAAAAGCTCTGCGAACTCACCCCGGTGCGCGGCCCCGAGCGTAAAGCGATGCTGGTGAACACCGGTGCCGAAGCGCTGGAAAACGCCGTGAAGATCGCCCGCGCCGCCACTGGCCGCACCGGCATCATCACCTTCGATGGTGCCTTCCACGGCCGCACCATGATGACCCTGGCGATGACCGGCAAGGTGCTGCCCTACAAGAACGACTTCGGCCCGATGCCGGGCGACGTGTTCCGCGCCCCGTTCCCCAACCCGCTGCACGGCATCAGCGAAGAAGCTTCGCTAAACGCCATTCGCACGCTGTTCAAAACCGATATCGCCCCGCACCGCACGGCGGCCATCGTGATTGAACCGGTACAGGGCGAAGGCGGTTTCTACATCGCCTCGCCGGATTACCTGAAAGCCCTGCGCGCCCTGTGCGACGAGCACGGCATTCTGCTGATCGCCGACGAAGTGCAGTCCGGCTTTGCCCGCACCGGCAAGCTGTTTGCCCTAGAACACAGCGGCATTGAAGCGGATATTCTCACCACCGCCAAGAGCCTCGCCAACGGCATGCCGCTCTCTGCCGTGGTCGGCACTGCCAAGGTGATGGACGCCTCCGGCCCCAACTCTCTAGGCGGCACCTACAGCGGCAACCCGCTCTCCTGTGCGGCGGCCCTGGCGGTAATCGAAGCCATCGAAGAAGAGAACATCCTGGCCCGCAGCGAGCAGATGGGCAAAATGCTGGCCGAACGCTTCGCCGTCTGGGAAGAGCGCTTCCCCGCCGTCGCCCACGGCCGCCAGCTCGGCGCCATGGCCGCGTTCGAACTGCTCAACCGCGACGGCAAGCCCGACCCGCAAATGACCGGCGCACTCTGCGCCAAAGCCCGCGAGAAAGGCCTGATCCTGCTTTCGTGTGGCTTCTACGGCAACAGCATCCGCATTCTTGTACCGCTGACGGTGTCGTCTGCGGTGTTGGAGGAAGGGCTGAGTATTATTGAGGAGTCGTTGGAGGCGCTTAGCTAGTAGCGTTTAGGCAGCACGAAACCCGCCCATCGTCAGGCAGCGTAAGCTGTTGGCGATGGGTGGGCTTTTTTGTGGGTGGTGATTTTTTGCTGATAAATGGAGCCTTATTCAGACATGGTCAAATGGACGATGAAATCAGTTACCAGAACAGCTTAATATGAAATATAAGGGTTAATTAGACAAGGGCCGAAAAATCTGCAAAAGTGCTTAGTCAAAAGTGGAATTAGTTCAGTCAACCTGAGTATCCACCTGTTTCTTTACGGTTATGTGTGCTCGGTATCTTATGATAAAAAACATTATCTCCTTCACACGAAAGCTTGCCACCCGCCTCAATAGCCTCGTGTCTTGGTGAATCGCCCCGGGTATTCTAGACACCCGTTAGGCTCTTAAAGTAACGCCTTTCATACTCAACCGGTGACAAGTTATCACTTGTGCCGTGTCGGC
>NZ_JBITWC010000025.1:0-67723 GCF_044543515.1 Vreelandella lionensis
AGAAGGTGATCTGATCCATGGCAGCACTGAACCCTATGCAGTTGACGATGTTCGTATTATCGCTGAAGGCAGAGACTTTTTCAGAGCCTCCTTAGTCACTCGATACATAGCTCAATCTTGAATATTAATATCTACATTGGTGTACGGTTGTTTGCCTGGCAGCGGTATTTCAGCCACGCTGCTAAAGGGGGCCGCCCTTTAGCGCGCTCACCGAGCAAGGAGCCGCTTTAATGCACATTGTCATCCCCGATGATTACCAGGATTGTGTTCGTGACTTAGACGCCTTCGCCAAGCTGGCGGGGCACCACGTCACGATTTACACCGACACCGACACCGACACCGACACCGTGAGCGATGAAGACGAGTTGGTTGAGCGCTTTCAAGATGCCGATGCGCTGGTGCTGATTCGGGAGCGTACGCCGATCACCGCGGCGCTGCTGGCGCGGCTGCCCAAGCTCAAGCTGATCAGCCAAACCGGCGGCCGAGCTCACCTAGGGGCTGGTGCTCTCTGCCATGCGACGCATTCCTGAAGAGGTGGAAAACCTCAAGGCAGGCCGCTGGCAGCGCACCCTGGGCACCGGCCTGAAAGGGCGCACGCTGGGCGTATTTGGCTATGGAAAAATAGGCCAGTTAGTGGCCCGCTACGGCCAAGCGTTTGAAATGAACGTACTGGTATGGGGCCGCGAAGGCACCCGTCAGCGGGCCGCAGCGGCAGGGCTAGAGGTCGCGGTTTCGCAAGAGGAGTTTTTCGAGCGCAGTGACGTGCTGAGCCTGCACCTGCGCTTAAACCCGGAAACCCGCGGCATCGTCACAGCGGCGAATTTGGCCAGCATGAAGCCCACGGCCGTGCTGGTAAATACCAGCCGCGCGCCGTTAGTGGAGGCGGGCGCGTTAGAGGCTGCGCTAAAAGCCGGGCGGCCCGGCATGGCCGCTGTGGACGTATTCGATGAAGAGCCAGTGATCGAACATACACTGCTGGCGCTGCCCAACTTCCTGGCCACGCCGCACCTGGGCTACGTGGAGAAAGACAGCTACGAGCTCTACTTTGGCGATGCGTTCGATAACGTGCTGGCGTTTGATGCCGGCACGCCAGGGCGTAACTTGGCCGAGGAGAGCTAAGTCATGACGTCAAACAGTGATGCTTCAGCAGAGCGCTCTTTGCAGAGCAAGCGGGATGCGCTCAACCCCGATGGGTTAGCCACCCGCCGCGAAGTGTTAGGGGATGAGTACGTCGACGCCGCGTTGGCTCAAGCCGACGAGTTTGGCTGGCCGATGCAGGAGCTAGTGACGCAGCAGTGTTGGAACGATATCTGGAACCGTCCTGGCCTAGAGCGGCACACTCGCAGCCTGATTAACATTGCCATGCTGGTGGCCTTGAACAGGCCCCACGAACTCAAAGTACACGTACGTGGGGCGCTGAATAACGGCTGTAGCGAAGAGCAAATCCGCGAGGTGCTGCTGCAGTGCGTGCCCTATTGCGGCTTCCCTGCCGCAATAGATGGGCTACGCACGGCCCGCGAGGTGTTTAACGCGGCGCCTCAGCCCGACCAGCCCAGCAGTATGGGCACGTAAACCACCAGCAGCAGCACGCCAATCAGCCCTAGTAGGTAAGGGATAATGGCGCGGGTAATCCGCTCTAGCGGCAGTTGGGTAACGGACGACGCCACGTACAAGTTGATGGCGACGGGTGGGGTAATCATGCCAACCGATAGCCCCACCACAATGATCAGCCCGAAGTGGATCGGGTCGATGCCCAGCTGCAGCACTAGCGGCAGCAGCACCGGGGTCAGAATGATCAAGGCGCTGGCCGTTTCGATAAACACCCCGGTCAGCAGGATCACCGCCACCACCAGCAGCATAATCACGTAGGGGTTGGTGGAGAGCGACAGTACCGCCTGGGCAATCGCGCCGGGCACCTGCCAGCTTGAGAGCGTCCAGCTCAGCACCGCCGACATAGCAATCACCAGCATGATCACCGCCGTGGTCATCGCTGAGCGAATCAACAGCTTATACACTTGAGGTAGGGTTAAATCCCGATACACAAACAGCGACACCAGCAGCGCGTAGTTCACCGCTACCACGGCCGCTTCCGACGGCGTGAAAATCCCCGAGAAGATCCCCCCCAGAATAATCACCGGCGTCATCAGCCCCCAGCTGGCCGCTTTTAACGTGCGCCAAATAGTGTCCAGTGAGAGCGGCGTACCTTTCGGGTACTTGCGTTTATACGCCTGGGTAATTGCAATGGCCATGAGTGCTATACCCATCGCCAGCCCCGGCAAAAAGCCGTTCAAGAACAGCGACGACACCGACTGCTGGGCAATGACCGCGTAGATAATCATCGGCACCGACGGGGGAATCACTACGCCAATGGTACCGCTAGCGGCAATTAAGCTAGCCGCTGAGGCGGGGTCGTAGCCTTTGCGCTTAAGCTCCGGCACTAGGCTTGAACCCACCGCCGCCGTGGTGGCCGCGCCGGAGCCGGAAATAGCCGCAAAGAACATGCCCGCCATGACCGACACCACCGACAGCCCGCCGCGCATAAAGCCCACCAGGGAATCGGCAAAGCTCACCAGCCGTTCGCTGACTTTGCCCTGGGCCATTAAATCCCCGGCTAGGATAAACATCGGAATAGCCACCAGAGCAAAGGAGTTAATGCCCTGGAACATCTGCTGGGTGACTACCATCAACGGCACGCCGGATTGATACAGCGCGTACAGCGAGCTGGCTCCAATCGCGAAGGCAATCGGCACGCCCAGCAGCATAAACAGGAAGAACAGCCCAAAGAGTACCAGCGTCATAGCGGCTCCTCCTGGTCGGCTGCCGTGGGTTCACCGTTCACCAGTACCTCAACCATATCCACCAGGGCGTACCATGCCATGATGCCCGCTGCGAGCGGCATCACCGCATACACATAGGTCATCGAGAGCCGCAGCGAGGCGGATTTCTGGAAGCTCTGCACCTGCATATAGCGGTAGCCAATCACGATCAGTGTGATCATAAACGCCACTACAATTGCCAGCGCCGCGAGCCTGGCTAGCTTACGCAGCGGCAGTGGCATGGCATCTACTGCAAAGGTGACGGCAATATGCCGCCCGCGCTGAAACGCCAGCGTACCCGCTAAAAAGGTGATCCACACCAGCAGAAACCGCGCGACCTCTTCGGTCCAGCCCACGGCGCTGAACAGCACCCGCGAGACAATCTGTAGCGTGATTACGCCAATTAAAGCCGCCATGCCCGCAAATACCACGGGCTGGATGATGGCATCCAGCCCGCGTTCAATGCGTTGCAGCAGCGTCAAAAGAGGCTGTGCAAACGACATCACTGTTGCAGCGCCTCCTGGATACGCGGCAGGTAATCACCAAACTGCTCGCCGTACTTCTCATACACCGGCGCAACGGCGGCTTGGAAGGCTTCCATATCCGGGGTGTCGTTAATTTCCATGCCTGCTTCGCGCAGTGCTGCCAGCTGTTCGGCTTCCATATCCGCGTTCACTTGGCGCTCATGCTCGGCGGCTTCCTGGGCGGCTTCTTCCAATACCGCTTGGGCGGCTTCGGGGAGCTGGTTCCAGGCGGGCATGCCCATCACAAAAATCGCCGGGGCGTAGGTGTGGCGAGAGAGCGTCATGTAGGTCTGGGTTTCATCCAGTTTGAACGAGTGGATCACGTTCACCGGGTTTTCCTGGCCGTCGATGGTGCCCTGCTGCATGGCGGTGAGCGCTTCGGTCCACGCCATCGGAATCGCGTTGGCACCCAGCTCGCGGAAGGTATCGGTGTACACTGGGTTTTCCATCACGCGAATGCGCAGGCCATCCAGGTCTTCTGGGGAATTTACCGCCCGCTCGCTGTTGGTCAGGTTACGGAAACCACGCTCGGCGTAAGCCAAGCCTTTCAGGTTCACGTCCGCCAGCTTATCTAACAGCTCCTGGCCGATGGGGCCATCTAGCACGCTATAAGCGGCTTCCGGAGAGGGGAACAGGAACGGCAGTTCAAACACCGCCATCTCTTCCACAAAGTTGGCCACCGGCCCGTTGGTAATCACGCCCATATCCACGGTGCCAATCTGCATGCCTTCCAGCAGCGTGCGCTCATCGCCCAGCGAGGCGTTGGGGAAGATCTCGATATTCACCTTGCCATCAGTGCGCTCTTCCACCAGCTCTTCAAACTTGGTGGCAGCGATATGGAAGCCATCCTGCTCGTTCACCACGTGGGCCAAACGCAGCGTGACCGGGTCCATATCCGCAAAATCGTTGGCGTTCGCGGCGCTAACCAGCGCCAGTGAGATGCCCAGTGCCAGCGTACTACGTGCAAATGTTTTCATTTATTATGTTCCCAATATGACCAAGGGGGGGTAAGAGGTGCAAAAGTGCCCCCAGAGCATGCACCACCGCAGGGAAAACGGTCAATCACAAGGCAGCCTAAAACCGCCCCGCCGCTAGACACAGCCCGCCCACCCGGGTACGATACGCACCCAAAGCGCCCGTAGCTCAGTTGGATAGAGTGTCGGCCTCCGAAGCCGAAGGTCGCAGGTTCAATTCCTGCCGGGCGCGCCAAACATATCAAGGGCTTACGTTAAAGCGTGAGCCCTTTTGTTTTGGTCTGCCAGTGGCTATAACCACGCTAGTAACCACAAGCGGCAATCCCAAAGCGTTTTGAATCGGCCTTGTTTGGTGTTGTGTTTTGTTGCCTTGGCCGTTGCGCGCTCTTTTTTTAAGCTGGGGGAAGTGCGGGAAAGCTAGCACTACGAAACTTTCGTAATACCCGGCATTGGGGGGATTAGATGGAATAACCTCCACACATTAGGACAGAATGTCTTTAAGCGACTCTGTTAGCGCCTAGGGAATCGGCTAGGTTCCAAGCCCATTAGCGTTACCCAATAAACGGGCATCGCCGGGAACGCCAATTTGGCCGTCTGGGGGTGGTCAGCTTGACCACGGCTTGAAGTGACTCAGGCTCACAATTAAAAGATGGGATTCCTCCTCTTTTCCGGTTTCAAATGAAAAAGCCCCAGCGATAGCCAGGGCTTGAAGCGCCTACCACCGTCACTACTACTCGGAACGTTGACGCGCAGGCTGTCGGGGTTTTCTATGTCTGGGGCACTCTCCGACTAATCCCCATCACTACTAAGCGCAAAGCCCTCTAATACGTCTCATCCCTGCCCTTTGCGGCTCCTTCCTCAGACAGCCATACCGCACAGCATCGGCGGCGTGATCCGGCCCCGTAGTTTCCATATCCTCTATACGCTTCTGGTCACGCGCTAAGTAAGGCACGGTATCCCAGAAATACTCACAGTGCCGGGCGATATACAGGCCGGGGCGGTCAGGTTTGCCAGCATCCCCCAAAAGGCGGCGCATGATGTTCCACCCGGTGATACGGTCGGCCTTCTTAGCAGGGTGGAAGGTAACGCCTGCATTATGAAATTCATCGGCAATACTTCCGGCCCCTGATCCTGTCTTGGCAAATATCGCATCATCGGCCACGCCTTCAGGCTTCACTCCCCATTGCTGGCACCACTTGACGATCTCCTCACCAAGCACGGGCACTGTCCAGCCTAGTCCCCGGTCTGGGTTCTCACGTCTGGCGGTGTGCATTTCATCCACCAGCACAATAGAGCCACGCGGGTAGAAGCGATCATCAGGCCCAAAGCCACCCGGTGATACAGCACAGATATACGTCACGCTGGGGGCGCTGC
This sequence comes from Vreelandella lionensis, assembly GCF_044543515.1. Classification (NCBI taxonomy): domain Bacteria; kingdom Pseudomonadati; phylum Pseudomonadota; class Gammaproteobacteria; order Oceanospirillales; family Halomonadaceae; genus Vreelandella; species Vreelandella lionensis. Next base: position 5,689 of record NZ_JBITWC010000025.1, read on the forward strand.
TCCCAAAGTCGTGGGTAAGGTATACCGTCCAATCGTCGGGGATTTCCTGCCAGGTGGATACGGCGTTGCGGCTCTCCTCCAACACAGACGCGAAGTAGGCGCCACGGTTAACGGCCCAGTCGCCCTCTACCCATGCCCGCAATAGTTCAGGATCATCAGGACACGCGCTTTCTAGCTGATCTCTGTACTGCTCCCGGTCGATTAAATGATTGCCTTGGAAGGTGGAGGGGCAATACAGCCATTGCCGCTTGCTCTTTTCCTCGTAAAACGGTTTCCAGGGCTCAGCCTGAAACACATAGCGGCGGGCGATCCAATGATGACCAGGGCCGCCAGGGTTGGCCGCTACCACTACGCGAATAGGCATATCTTTAGGGCCGCGCAAGTTGGAGCGCATCAGGTCGAGAAGGTCGGGGGTAGGGTACTGCCCCGCTTCATCAATAATCAGCAGCGTAAAGCTACGGCCTTGGTACTTGGCATAATCGCCTTGGGTTTCTAGCTGGCCAAGCTCTAAATATCCCCCGTTGGGGAATTTCCAAACATGCTCGCCTTGGTTATACCGGGCACTGGTGCCATACACCATGCCAAACAGCGTGCGAGTTATCAGCTCGAAGTCAGCCAGCCCTTTGTAGGTTTTGCGCAGGTAGAGAATGCGGGCCTGCTCCCCATACATTTCAACGTGACGTAAGCACAGCAGGGCCAAGCCGTAAGACTTACCACCACCCCGGCCACCGCCTAGAAACAGGTCGAGTTCTTCAGGGGCAGCAAGGGTTCGCTGTTGAAAGTCGTTAAGCTCAATCGCTTCCACGTACCACCTCCCCATCTATGGTTCGGCTGAAGTCTTCCAGTGATTGCGGCCCTGGTAGCTGGAAGGTCACGCTCACACGGTTGGCCAATTCGCCTTGGTCGCCTTCACGGTAGCCATGGCGGCACTTCAGCAGGAAGATGGCCGCTGTTACGTTGCCGCTCTCTGCCTGATCCATCAGGGCGCTTCTTAGCTTGGTATGCTCAATTTCTCGGCCTTCATCGAGCGCGTTTTGTAGCTCGGGGTGATTTTCCCGCCATGCTTGGAATAAAGCGGTGCTGATACCTAGCCCACGGGCCATGGCTTTGAGTGACAAGCCCCGCTGACTCATATCAAGAATTTTCTTTTCGGTGCCCTTGGGGGGCTTCTTTTGGGTTCCGGCGCACTTCGCCATATCTTGCCTCCTAAATGGCCCCCGTAGGGGCCAAGGTCGGTTATTGAGCGCGGGCGATAAGGAAGGCCAGGGGTACGGCCTTACGCTCTACCACGCGGCTCCAATTGGCGGGAAGGGCTAGCTCGGAAAGGCTGGGGGATTCGTCGGCAACGGTATCTTCCACCCACGTAAAGCCAGCAGGGTGCATACCCATGTTCATGCGGCTGTGCAGGATTTGTTGACCGCCACCACGACCAGCAGACGGTAGGTTTTCAACTTCCGTGCCATCAGCAATGCTCGGCTCAGCAGCGCCATAGCCCACGGCACCAGCACCAAACAGCGCACAGGTATAAGCGCCTTCGTTCACTGGCAAGCCATCGTCTACCACGGTCGCCAAGCCTCGGAAGGTGGCAATGGTTCCGCCTTGGGAGTCGGGGATAAACTCGATTAGGTCATTCTTGAGGGCGCGCCGGTAAATATCGCTATGCATGGCGATAGAGACTAGGTTGCTCATCGAGTCGCCAAGGGTGCCAGTGGCATCAATCACCGCTTCAGCACCAAACACACCAGCGGCCCCGGTCTCGGCGCTAATATCCAGCACCATATCACCGTCAAAGTTGGCGATGTTGTCGGCCATGATGCCGCGCAAAGACGCCACCAGGCGCTTTTGAAGCTGTCGATCCCAGTAGGCCACCACACGGCTCTGAATCTTCGCTAGGGCGTCATCCCCGGCGATTTCAGACGCTAGGTTCATGGCAGACCAGCTTTGGTGCAGATAGCTTTTACGCACAATCTGCTTCCCGCTGCCAATCTTCTTAGGGGTGGAGTGAATATCCGGGTCATCGTTAACAATATTGGCTTCGTCGTCTTCCAGGTCACGCCAGAAAGGCACGGTGAAGCTATGGGACCCCGCTTTAAGTTGCTCGGCAATCACATTGTTTCGGACTGCAACACCAGCACGCACCAGGGCGGTTTTTTGCATGGTTTCTTGCAGCGTGTAGCCAGTGAAAGTGGCGGGTTCAATAATATCGGTTAGGCGTACAGTAGCCATGGAATCACCATAAAATATGGGTTAAGTGATTCTCACAGACCATTAGTCTTGGAGGGTGCCCCATCAGGGCTAAGTTACTAACGCTAAGCGGTTAGTGGGCTTTGCCCCATTAGGGCGAGAAGGGCAGCCCCATTAGGGCCACCCGTTTACTATATCACCGCATGCCGAAGGTTGGCACGTTATCCGATGCTTCTTTAGGCTTTTCAGCAGCAGGAGCGGCGCGGGAATAATTGCGACCATCATTACCGGGCGCGCCACTCCCTATAGGCTTGGGAAGGAAAAATTGCAGCTCCTCGAGGCCGTATTCATCAATAACGTCTCGAATATCGTTAAACGTCAATTCTCTCGGCTCCTCTTTATTGCCGTACTTCCCTTGCTTCACCGTTTTATAAATTGGATTGCCATCTTTATCGTGAATCCAGAAACGGCCCTCGTATTCATCTTGAATAATGCTGAAGTGCTTTTCAAAGGATTCTCTAAAGATAGATCCAGCGCCGCTAACCTCCTTAAATACAGCATTAACCGGGCTGTCGAAGGTAAAGGAGCGAAGCTCTGATTTTAGGCTCTGGTTTTCGGCCTCTAGGGCTTCCAGGCGTTCAGAGTATTCACCGCTGCCTTGTTGGGCTTTTTTCACTTTACCCAATAGCTCGGCATTTTTGGCTTTCACCTTTTCCAGTTCAGCAGTAAGGCTTTCGTTATCGGCTTGCAGTTGCTCAATAGTGACTTCAGACATACTCGGCACCTCTCTTTAGGCGTGTAATGATTAGGTTGGCGGCATGGCGGCCAGCGTTGTCGCGTTTGTGATAGGTAGGTTCATCATCGGCAGCAGACCGCCATGTCTCGACGTAGCGTTCAGCCAGGCGTTGCTGCATTCGTGGGTGAAGGCGTAGCAGGCCCGTAGCTACATGGCGGCGATCTTCCGGCACCAGGGGGCAGCGTTCAGCGATCCACTCCAGCCAATCGGTAGACGTTACCGGGCGGCTATCTTCGCTTTTTTCTGGAAAAGGCCCATCTACCTCCCCCCCTAAAGCCCCTAAAGGGCTTCTAGGTGGTTTACGGGGGGTGTCACCATCCCCTTTTTCTATTTTTTCAAGCCAGCGTCCCATTACTCGCCCTCCTGATTCGGCACGTACTCCGAATGCCAATAGAAGTCGATGCGTGGCCTTCCGGTTGTCGGCACCTCCATTTCAGTCAGGTAGCCATGTTCAACAAGCACATCTAATGCCCCTTGCACGGCCTCGGTCGTGTCCAATCCTTGCCAACCGCGTTGCTGTACCTGCTTAACCTTGAAAGGGTTAGGTAGCTTCTGGCGACGTTTCAAAATCAACTTGGCACCCTGGATGCCGCTGTTGGTGGCTGCGCTATACAAGCGCTCTGCATGAGCGCGCAGGAAGTCGGCCCACTCAAGGGCGCGGGCGGTAGAGGTCTTGCCCACGCTGCCTTGCTCGCCATCTATCACCGCGAAAAGCAGCGCCAGGCTACCTACCGTTTTAGGCATCTTCAGTAGGTGCTCAGACATTAGTGGGGAAAGATTGCCGGAACGGCACTCGACGTTGATCTCTGTCATCCACTCGATGAATAGCTCTTGAGCATCGGCGGTGAAGCGCCAAGCGGGTGGGTCTCCATCTTCATCAGTACCCAATTCCAGCGAGTGCAGGCGGTAAAAGACCTGGGAAAAGCGCTCCTTTGCTTTAGGGTCAGGTTTGCGGTCGATCCATTTCCAAGAAGACTTGCCGTCTGGCCAAACAGCCAGTTGGAAACGCTGTATCAAGCCATCGTTAACCGTCCCCTTAGCACCTCGCACGATAGGCGCTAGCTTGCTTGGCTGAATGCCGCCAATGATGTTTAAGGCACACCGTTCAATAGCCACCGTTCCCCGGCCAATGCGGTCATAAGTAAATCGTGAATCACCATTGAAACACTCTAGGTAGAAGGCGCGTTCAGCGGCGTTCTCTTCTTGCTGAAGTTTTGCCAGCAGGCCCGCCAGTTCATCCCGTAAGATGGTTAAGTGGTGATCAAACTGGTTCATCAGTTCGCCCGCTTTTTCCACCGTTGCATCGTTCAAAATGTAGCGCTCAGCAGGCTCAGGGGGCTCAGGCTCCTTGAGGCTGCCCAAGGTCTCCTTGGCTGCACCCATTTCTCCTTTAGCGGCTTGATCCTTAGCCTTTTTCTTAACCGCTGCTTTAGCGATCTCGAATAGCTCAATCTCTTCCTTGTAAGCCTTAACGCCCTTTTCGTGCTCTCTCCTTGCTTCCGCTTCAATGGCGTCAATAGCAAAGCGCATTGCCTTGATTGCCGGGGTTTTCATTGCTGAAGGGTCGCCCACCAGCACCGCCCACAGCACAATGACAATTTCCCAGTCATCATGCTGCTTCGGGCGCATACGCACTTTATGGCCTACCAAGCCAGCTAACAGGGCTAGCGCCGATACTGCACAGTATTCCGGCGGGCACTGGATACGTTGGGCAACGTCGAGCACATAGTCGCGCAGCTCTTCCGGCAACATTTCCGGTTGAAAGCTCGGCACTTCGGGGAGGCTTTGCGGTAACGCCCTCGGGGGCGTCACCTTATCGACTTGCTGGTCTAGCCAGTTTTCAGCCGCGTTAAACATGAGCGCCCACCTCCTTTGCGGCAGCCCTCAGACGGCCAGCGGCCACCGCCAAGCGGTTGCGGTCGTCATCAGATAGCAGCGTCCCGCTATGCACCGCCTCAGCCGCTAACAGTGCAATCAGTGCTTCACGCGCTACCGCTGCCAATACGTCACGGGGAACCCAACGCTCCCCAGGGCGCTTGCTAGCGGTGTATGCGTCGTTATCACGCTGAGGGAATAGGTCTTTAAGCTCTAAGCCGATAGCGGCTAGCACGTCCCCCGTTGGGCATCCTGCGAAGCACTTCATCAGGATGGTGCCGTCTGAGGTTTCACGCACCGCCAGACTAGGCGAGCGGTCTTGGTGTGCCGGGCAGCACGCCAGCCAACGCCCTGGCCCGTTTTCTTTCACCTTGTCGAGTCGATCCAAGATGGCGTAAACGTCCGGGCGGGTGCTATTATTGGCTTGAACAGTACTTTTATGCGCTCGGCTTCGGTCGGGCGTTTTTATTGCTCCTCGCATACATAGCCCTCCTCTTGCAGCCAGTCGCGGCGCTCCTCGAAGGTGCTAGACAGCAGCCACAGCGTTTCTATAAGCGCCTCACGTTTCAGCCCATCAATGTCATGGTCGTTAAGCAGCATCGCCACGCCAGCGAGGATTTTTGACGCCTGTTCCATTTGGCGCACGTCCCCAGTAAGGGCAGCTTTCAGCAGGTAGGTTTGATCTTGAGGAGTCATAGGCCAGTCTCCTTGCTAAATGCCTGGGCTTCGCGCTGAATCTCCTCGAACTCAAGGCGATTGACTAAACCGCTAGCAAGCGCCTGCTCGGCTGTTAAGAAGCGATCCGGGTTGGTGAAGTGAAAGCGGATGATCCGGGTGCGTAGGTCGCAGTTAATGGCGATGGGCATCATTGGGCCACCTCCTGAGAATCCAGGTAGGCAACAGCACCAGCCAGCGCGCTCTCTACGGTGTGTGCACCGATACCGTGCGGCGTATCGGCATCAAACCAAGCAGCTACTGGGACGACGGCCTTTTCGTGGTGGGTGATATGGCAAGCGTCACTACGGCCAGTCTGGCGCACAGCATCACGCCAATCGGTGGCTTCAATGACGGTTTCTTGACCAGTGCGGGCGAAGGTGATTTTGAATAGGCTCATTGGCTCACCTCTGCGTTGCCGTGGCTATTCCCTTTGGCTAGCGCTAGGGCAAGGTCTATAACCGGGCGCGTTAGCTTTTCCCCACGATAGGGGGCGAGGATTGCCGTCAGACGGGCGAGTTGATCACGGGTAACTCTCATGCCGTTTCCCCCTTGGCTACTCGCTCGATCCAGGCGTCTAGATCAGCAATGTTGTAACGAACAGCGCGGTTTAGCTTGATATGTTTGGGTGGTTTTGCTCCGGCCAACGCCCCCATAAAGCGGGATTGGCGAAGCGAGGCGGGGCGATAGCCGAGGTATTCGGCGGCTTCGCGTTCGGTGAGTAGCTTCTTTTGAAGTGCTGTAGCCATGCTGGCTTTCCTCGATCGAGGCCAGTTGGACTAACAGGATTAGGCGGGGAGTGATAACCACAGATGGTATCTGAGTTACCTTTTCTTGTTGTACCTGAGGTTCATGTGTCCTAACATTAGGTACAGGAACATCGTTCCATTTAAAGGAACTAGTTCCACGCTCTTTAACTCGACTACGCACTGCTCCGCTTGACGCGCCAACGTCAAGCATTAGGGAGTGGTGCGTTTTCGTGTTGCTGAGCATCCGCTTTTCCCTTGTCAGTCTCACTGGCTTGGGTGTAACGCCAGAACCACGGGTAGGGTCTGCAAACTTTCACCGGGTTCTGGCCTTCTTTTTTAATCACTGCATGTCTGTATAGACGAACAGTGATCACTTCTTAATGCTAACTGCATTCTATAAGAATTCAATCCATATAGTTGTTTCACGGAATGTTTCACACGTTTTTCCTCTCCTCGCTATCTGGTACCTCCCCTTTTTTTGCTGCCCAGTGACGCGCAGTGATTCCCAGTGATGCCAATTGCTACTATAGGGAGTGAGCTGCATTCATGCACGCTCTCTAAAACCAAAAAATTTTTCATAAGATTGACTTTAGCAATTTGACCTTCTTGGTCAGCTTCGGCACCTTTAGGGGGTTTAGGGGGGAGGTAGATGGGCCTTTTCTGAAATTTTTCATCGTTTGGCCTTCCGCATTGGTACCACGTTTGTTTGCTCGGCTGCCTCTGCGCTCACGATCAACTGCCCCCATGCCTGCCAGGCTAAACGCTGCTCCTTGGCGTAGTCGTGGCGCTGATAGGTTTCAATTAAGCGATCCGTCGGCGCATGGTTCAGCATTTGCTCGACAACATGCGGCGCGGTGCCAAAGTGCTTTAGCAGGCCCGTAGCCATCGAGCGGCGCAGGTCGTGAACGCTGAAGCGTGGCATGTCGGCAAGTGGCGCTTTCATGTCCTGCTTTGCCAGCTTGCGCCCCTGTAAGCGCGCAATGGCAGTGGTTAGGCTGGCGTCACCAATCGGTTGGCCGCTGGCACGCTGGCTTTCAAACACGTATTCCAGGTTGCCCGTTACGGCTTGCTGCTCCCGTAGCAGGTCAACGGCGGCGCTTGAAAGGTAAACGGTATGCTCCCGGCGTGACTTGGTGGTTATGGCTGGCAGTGTCCAGGTGGCACCGTCTAGGTCGATATGCTGCCACTTAGCTTGCAGTAGCTCCCCTCGGCGTTGCCCGGTCAGTATTAGCAGCTTGAGCGCAGCGGCGGCGCTAGTGTCCAGGCGAGCGCTTTCTATCGCATCCCATAGGCGCTTGATCTCTGAAAGGCTTAGCACACGGTCACGTGGTGCCGATTTGGTAGCGCCTAACTGGCTTGGCTGGATACCTTGCGCGGGGTTGGTATCAATTTGCCCATGTGCCTCAGCATGCGCCAGCATGGCCCGCAACATGGTTAGGCACTTGCTCGCTTGGTTGCGCGACTGTGTGTCCGCTATTTTTGAGACGGTGCTTTTCACTGTGCGGGCATCCATGTGTTTGACCAACAGGGTACCTACACGGTCTTTTAGGTAGTGGCCCCAACGCCAGCGCGCTTGCTCTACAACAAGCGGCGAAGGCACGCGCTTAGTCCGTACCGTGGGGGTCTTGGCGTAGCTCCGAAGCCAATACTCGAATAGCTCGGCCATTGTCCAGGCTGACTCATTTCGTGCCTTTTCATCGCGCTGTGCGTGCTTTGGGTTAATGCCTTGAGCGTGCAAGGTGACGGCTTCACCGTGGCTTTCCCTCGCCTCTTGCAAGCCCACGCTTGGGTAGCGGCCAAGGCTGTAGGTGTCTTGCTTGCCATTGTAGCGGTAGCGGTAATACCACGCCTTTGATCCAGTGGGCTGCACACGAATAGCCAAGCCGCCACCATGAGGTGACTTCACGCTTTCCCAATAAACGGTGCCTTTGGGCTTGAGTGCTTGAAGCTGGCGGTCGGTGGTTATCATGGCTGACTCCTGTTCAGTACCACTCTGGTAACTGCATTTTGAGTCTATAACCACAGACATGAATAGACAAGCATAGACAATAAAAAATTATAGATGCCTTGTTTTATTGGGTTTTATTTGTCTATGGAAGTATGTGGAAGTTAAAGAGTTTAGTTCTCCGAAGCCGAAGGTCGTAGGTTCAATTCCTACCGGGCGCGCCAAACATATCAAGGGCTTACGTTAACGCGTAAGCCCTTTTGTTTTGGCTGTGTCAAATCTGTGTCATCCATGTGCCACGCCTGCCAATATTGCCTTCAAACCCTGCTACTCAGCCGTTGACCTGCGGCTTTAATCTGACACGGGTGTGTCACACGCATATTAGTGTTCTGCTACCCAGTGTGTCGCTTGTGGGTATAACTATCGATATTCTCACGTCCGCTTAGCACAAGATGCTTAAGTCGGCTGAGTATCGTAAGCTAGTGCTTATAAGCTCACCCGCCAGAATAAGCAGGATGCTGCCATGGATAAGAAGGCCCTCAGCGAACGCGATATTTGCACCAAGTTCATTACCCCGGCCCTGGTGCAGGCGGGGTGGGATATCCAAACGCAAATTCGTGAAGAGGTGACCTTTACCGCCGGGCGGATTATCGTGCGGGGGCGGCTGCATACCCGGGGCAAAAAGCGCCGGGCAGATTACCTACTTAGCTTCCAGAAAAACCAGCCGATTGCGGTGATAGAGGCGAAAGACAATAAGCACAGCCTGGGCGATGGCATGCAGCAGGCGCTGGCGTATAGCGATGCGCTGGATGTGCCTTTTGTGTTTTCAAGCAATGGCGACGGCTTTCTTTTCCACGATCGCAGCGGGCTGGGTGGGCAAACCGAAACTACCCTGACGCTGGCAGAGTTTCCGTCGCCTAATGCGCTATGGGAGCGCTACTGCCAATACAAAGGCATCCAGCCCGATGCTCGCCCGGTGGTGGAGCAGCCCTATTACGATGATGGCAGTGGCCGAAGCCCGCGGTACTACCAGCGCATTGCCATCAACCGCACTGTTGAAGCCGTGGCGCGGGGGCAGGATCGTATCCTACTGGTGATGGCCACCGGCACCGGCAAGACCTTTACCGCGTTTCAGATCATCTGGCGGCTGTGGAAGTCACGCCAGAAGAAGCGAATCCTGTTCCTCGCTGACCGCAATATCCTGGTCGACCAAACCAAGAACAACGACTTCAAACCTTTCGGCCAGGCGATGACTAAGGTCACCAACCGCACGGTGGATGCCTCCTACGAGATTTATCTCTCGCTCTATCAGGCGGTGACCGGCAGCGAAGAAGAGCAGAATATCTACAAGCAGTTCTCGCCGGACTTCTTCGACCTGATTGTAATTGACGAGTGCCACCGGGGCAGCGCAGCGGAGGACTCCGCCTGGCGCAAAATTCTGGATTACTTCAGCGCGGCAACGCATATCGGTTTAACCGCTACGCCAAAAGAGACCAAAGAAGTCTCCAACATCGATTACTTCGGCGCGCCGCTTTACACCTACTCGCTCAAGCAGGGCATCGAGGATGGCTTTCTGGCCCCTTACAAAGTGGTGCGGGTGGATATCGACAAGGATCTGCAAGGCTGGCGGCCCAGCAAGGGCCAGCGGGATAAGCTTGGTCAGGAGATTGAAGACCGCATCTACAACCAGAAGGATTTCGATAAACAGCTGGTGCTGGAAAAGCGCACCACCCTGGTAGCCGCCAAGATTACCGAGCTACTGGAAAGCAGCGACCCCTATCAGAAAACCATCGTCTTCTGTGAGGATATCGACCACGCCGAGCGTATGCGCCAAGCGCTGGTCAACGCCAACCCCAAGCGCGTAGCCGAGAATCGTAAATACGTGATGCGGATTACCGGCGACGAGCAGGAAGGCAAGGCCGAGCTGGATAACTTCATCAACCCGGAAGAGCGCTACCCGGTGATTGCCACTACAAGCAAGCTGATGACCACCGGCGTGGATGCCCAGACCTGCAAGCTGATCGTGCTCGACCAGCGCATCCAGTCGATGACCGAGTTCAAGCAGATTATTGGCCGGGGCACCCGCATCAACGACGATTACCACAAGCACTGGTTCACCATTCTGGATTTCAAGAAAGCCACCGAGCTGTTCGCCGACCCGGATTTTGACGGAGAGCCGGTTCAGGTCTACCAACCCTATGCCGATGACGCCCCCATTGTGCCAGCGGATGAGCAAGACAGCGGGCTGGATGAAAGCGCGGATAACGGCGAAGAGGCAGAAGACGAGGCCGCCGCAGGCGTCGAGACGGACTGGGCCGATTACGACGTAGACGACAACGCCACCTGGGAATCTGACGATGCGGGCGGCTTGGATACCACCGAAGGGCCGGAACCTCGGCGCAAATACGTGGTGGATGATGTGGAAGTGAGCATTGTCGCCGAGCGGGTGCAGTATCTAGGGCCGGATGGCAAGCTGATCACCGAAAGTCTGCGTGACTACACCCGCAAGCAAGTGAAAGCCCAGTTCGCCTCGTTGGATGACTTTTTGCGCCGCTGGCAAGATGCCGAGCGCAAGCAGGCGATCCTCGATGAACTGGCCGAAGAAGGTATCTTCTGGGATGCGCTGGTCGCCGAGCTGGGCCAGAAATGGGGCGAAGAACCCGACCCCTTCGATGTGATCTGCCATATCGCGTTCGACCGCCCGCCGCTGACCCGCCGCGAGCGCGCCGAACAGGTCAGAAAGCGCGATATCTTCAACCGCTATGAAGGTCAGGCCCGCCAGGTGCTTGAATCCCTGGTGGATAAATACGCCGATGCGGGCATAGCACCCATCGAAGACCCCAAAGTGCTGACGCTCTCGCCCTTCAGCCAGCTAGGTGCACCCATGGAGCTGATCAACGCCTTTGGTGGCAAGCCGGGCTACCAGCGCGCCCTGCATGAACTGGAAGACGCTCTTTACCAGACCCCCGCCTGATACCATTGCCTTTTTGCTAGCGACCTGCACCCTGTGTAGGCCGCAATTAGCATGTCAACAGATAACACACCAATGGAACACATCTCATCATGTCAATTAGCACCACCATCAAATCCATTCAGGACATCATGCGCAAAGACGTGGGCGTAGACGGCGATGCCCAGCGCATCGGCCAGTTGGTCTGGATGCTGTTCCTGAAAATCTTCGACGACCGGGAACAGGAGTGGGAGCTGTTCTACGACGACTACAAATCTCCGATTCCAGAAAAGCTGCGCTGGCGTAACTGGGCTGCCGACCCGGAAGGCATGACCGGCGACGAGCTCAAAGACTTCATCGACAACACCCTGTTCCCAGGCCTGCAGAACCTGGAGCCAGCCGGTGACGACTACCGGGGCGTGGTTATCCGCAACGTATTCGAAGATGCCTATAACTACATGAAGTCCGGCCAGCTCATGCGCCAGGTCATCAACAAGCTGCAGGACGGCATCAATTTCAACAAATCCGCCGAGCGCCACGAGCTCGGCGACATGTACGAACAAATCCTCAAAGACCTGCAGAGCGCCGGCAACGCCGGTGAGTTCTACACCCCGCGGGCGGTGACCGAGTTCATGGTCAACCGGGTAGACCCGAAGCTGGACGAGAAAGTGATGGACCCGGCCTGCGGCACCGGCGGCTTCCTCACCTGCACCATCGAGCACAAGCGCAAGCATTACGTAAACAGCACGCAGGACGAACAAACCCTGCAGAAGAGCATCCACGGCGTGGAGAAAAAGCCCCTGCCGCACCTGCTGGCCACCACCAACATGATTCTGCACGGTGTCGAAGTGCCGGACCAGATCAAGCACGACAACACCCTGGCCCGCCCGCTCATCAGCTGGGGCCCGAAAGAGCGGGTAGACGTTATCGTGGCCAACCCGCCCTTCGGCGGCATGGAAGAAGACGGCATTGAAACCAACTTCCCCAGCGCCTTCCGCACCCGGGAAACCGCAGACCTGTTCATGACGCTGTTCATCCACCTGCTGCGGGACGGTGGCCGCGCTGCCGTGGTGCTGCCAGACGGCTTCCTGTTCGGCGAAGGCATGAAAACCCGTCTCAAGGAAAAGCTGCTGGAAGAGTGCAACCTGCACACCATCGTGCGCCTGCCCAACGGCGTGTTTAACCCCTACACCGGCATCAAGACCAACCTGCTGTTCTTCACCAAGGGCAAGCCCACGGAAACCGTGTGGTACTACGAACACCCCTACCCGGAAGGCTACAAAAGCTACAGCAAAACCAAGCCCATGAAGTTCTCGGAATTTCAGACCGAAATTGATTGGTGGGGCACCGAGGCGGACGGCTTCGCCAACCGCGAGGAAACCGAGCAGGCCTGGAAAGTGTCCATCGACGACATCAAGGCCCGCAATTACAACCTGGACATCAAGAACCCCCACGAAGGCGAACAGGTCAGCCACGACCCGGACGAACTGCTGGCCAAGTACGAACAGCAGCAGGCCGAAATCCAGGAAATCCGCCACCAGCTGCGGGACATCCTGGCCGATGCGCTTTCTCACAACAGCGACGAGAACACCGACGGAGGTGTGGCGTGAGTGCGCGGGAGCTGATTACCGAGCATCTGGACTTGTGGTCCGGTGCGGTTACGAAGAAATCTAGCAGTGGCCGGGGGAGTAAGGGCAAGGTTGAGCTGACTGGGGTTAAGAAGCTGCGGGAGCTGATTCTGGAGCTAGCTGTTCGCGGCAAGCTTGTCGAGCAGGGTATACCCACTGAATCAAGCCCCAACCTTGTTGCTCTCATGGAGCAAGAAAAATCTAGGCTCGTCGCATCCGGAAGGATAAAAAAGCCAAAGGCTGTTTGCTCTACACAACTGGAAAGTTACCCCTTCGACATTCCAAAGGCTTGGGGGTGGTATTCGCTGGGTGCGCTCGGATATACACAAACAGGCTCTACACCTTCAAAGTCACAAAATGAGCTTTTCGGTTCTGATATTCCGTTTCTAAAGCCGGGTGATATCTCTGATAATGGTGATATCTTCTATGAGAATGAGGGCCTTAGCGAAGCAGGGAAAGCCACCTTGGGCAAGTGGGCTGAGAAAGGCTCTATTTTAATGGTCTGTATCGGCACAATCGGCAAGTGCGGATTGATTGAACAGCAGTGCACTTTTAATCAGCAAATCAACTCCGTTACCCCATACATTCCAGAAGTATCGCGTTTCCTTATGCTCTGCTTAAAATCGCCATATTTTCAAGCGGCAGCATGGGAAAAGTCATCAAGTACGACCATATCAATACTAAACAAGGGCAAGTGGGAGTCCATTCCTGTACCTCTACCGCCACTTGAGGAACAACACCGCATCGTCCAAAAAGTCGATGAACTCATGGCCCTCTGCGACCGGCTGGAACAGCAAACCAGCGACCAACTCGAAGCCCACGAAACCCTCGTGGACACCCTGCTCGGCACCCTCACCCAATCCGAAAATGCCACCGAACTTGCCGACAACTGGGCCCGCCTCGCCGCCCACTTCGATACCCTGTTCACCACCGAACAGAGCATCGACAAGCTCAAGCAGACCATCCTGCAACTGGCGGTGATGGGGCGGTTGGTGGAGCAGGATGATGAAGATGAGCCTGCCAGCCATCTTCTCAAGTGCATAGACAAAGAAATAGGCCAACGAGTTAGCGAAGGCACTATCAGGAAACCCAAAGCGTTAGCTATGGTCGAAGGAAGCTTCCCTTATGATTTACCAAAGGGATGGAGATGGGAAAAACTTGGCAGGTTTACCCTGATTGGCACCGGAGCGACCCCCTCAAGAGGTCGTCCAGACTATTATTCGCCACCAGAATACCCATGGGTAACCAGCGGGGAGACAAGTCAGGCGTTTATCTGCGACACAAAAGAGCGCGTTTCCAGTCTCGCAGTAAAGGAAACCAACATCTCAATCTATCCGGCCGGAACATTGATAGTCGCCATGTATGGCCAAGGGAAGACGCGGGGCCAGATAACTGAACTTAAAGTTGCAGCTGGAACGAATCAGGCCTGCGCAGCAATCCAACCGATAATAAAAGATGAAAGCCACAGGCGATATATAAAGCTATGTTTTATAAAGCTTTATGACGAGATTCGTGAAGTCGCAGCTGGAGGCGCCCAGCCAAATCTCAACACTGGGAAAATTGCCAACACTCTAATTCCGTTACCTCCGCTGACCGAACAAAACCGCATCGTCCAAAAAGTCGATGAACTCATGGCCCTCTGCGACCAGCTCAAGGAGCGGATAAACCAAGCCAGCGAAACCCGCTGCCAACTGGCCGAGGCCGTTGTTGAAAAAGGACTTTCAGCATGACCATCGAATACAACGTCTACTGCGACGAATCCTGCCATTTGGAAAATGACCGCCAGAAGGCGATGGTGTTGGGCGCGGTCTGGTGCCCGAAAGACAAACGGCTGGAAATTGCCGAGCGGATTCGCGAAATCAAACAGAAGCACGGCCTCGAACGGGATTTTGAAATCAAATGGACCAAGGTGAGCCCGTCGAAGCTGGCCTTCTATCAGGACATCGTTGATTACTTTTTCGACGATGACGACCTGCATTTCCGCGGGCTGGTCGTCCCGGACAAAAGTGTGCTCGACCATGAAAGGCATCAGCAGGACCACGACGAGTGGTACTACAAGATGTACTTCACCATGCTGAAAACCGTCTTTGACCCGGATTCGCGCTACTACGTCTATATCGATATCAAGGACACCCTGGGCCATGAGAAGGTCGAAAAACTACAGGACATTCTGTGCACCAACGCATACGACTTCTCGCGCAAAATGATTGCAGACGTAAAACGGGTCCACTCCCATGAAGTCGAGCACCTGCAGGTAGCGGACTTGCTGATAGGTGCCCTGTCCTATCTGCACCGCGAATTATCCGGAAACAGCGCCAAAGAAGCCCTTATCGCCAGAATCAGGCACCGCAGCGGCTATCGGCTAACACTCAATACCATGATGCGAGAGCTCAAGTTCAATCTTTTGATTTGGAGCAGCAGGATTTGACCATGGATGGAGCACCCGAGTGGCTACCCGATCTGGAGCTGTTTACCGACTATGGCGGTGACTGGGAGCAATACCTTGATGCGATTTACAGAATTTTCTGCCGGGATTTCGTAGACTCAAAGCCCCTCTTCCGAGGTCAGCGTTTGGCGTTGAAAAGACGCCCGGTTTTAGACGGAAAAGAAGCAACCTTCTGGCATATGACCAGCGAAGGCAGCGTGGAATCCGAGAGAACACCAGATTTCAGACGATGCGAGCGAATCCGCTGGCCTCGTCCCGTCATCGAAAACGAGCAAGACTTGGCTTTGAAAGTGTGGTCAGAAAAACGGGGCAACGAAAACCGTATTCATCTATGGTTTGAGGCAGAGGGCTATTTGGTGGTTCTAGCCGAACGAGCGACATATACGCTCCCTTGGACAGCTTTTTATATCGAACGCCAACACCAGCGGGACAAGTACACGAAGCGTTGGAAAAGGAACACTGGGAGGAAATAAGGCTGGCCGCGCCCTCTAAGAGAACGGGGCCGTAACTCCTTCCACACTTACGCCCGCAGGCTGGTAGATGAGCTGCATGAACTATAGTGACACCGCAGCCTGATTTCAATGATCATCTAGCATCTTTTGCCAAATTGGACGCTAATATTGTGCTGTAGGGTCTAAAAAATAAAAAAACAGCGTAGGTTGCAAGCAGCCAAGAGGGCAGGGTCGTGTTACCAAGAGTGGTAGGCCGACCAAAGTGAGTTTGCAACTAACCCAGGGCCTGTAACCGCAAAAGAGTCCCCGCGATATCGACGGCTAAGGTGCAGTTATGGCACAAAGCTTTGTCTACAGGATCAATAAAAAACCCCTAAGCAACTCGACTGGTTAGCAGTCTCATCGATAGGGGCCGTGTTGATATCAACCATAGTCCCCTCGTGAGTCACTAGCAATCGGTTTTGTATAGCCAAATAGCATAAAACGTACATCTGGTCATCGAACAAGGAGGCTGGCTGGGATGACAGGCGAGCGATGAAATTTGGCGATATTGGGCCAACTGAAAGAAAAACGCTGCTTGCAACGTGTCTCTGGGGGCTGCAACAGCCGAGCAGAGTATCTATTGCCTTGTGCTTCCACCATTATCACTGAAGTAATCGTCTTTAGCGACCAGCCCAATATCGCCTGTCTGTAATCCAGCATCACCCTCTTCACTGGATAAGTTTTGCACACGACGTTCCTGCTTGAAGTAAGCCAAAGTGCGGAAGAAGCAGTCTTCACAAAGATGGGCTTCGTAGCGTTCGCCATCATGTTGAGATCCATAGCCCCAATGCGCTTGAAGTGTCGCAAATTCAAGACCGCCGTTTACTGTTTGTGTAGAGGTCAGGCAGACATCACAGCGCACGTCAGTCACTGCATCGACTTCTACTTTTTCAGTCACTTTCATCTTGTTCTCCCTTATCTGCGATTGACTGCTACTTGCCTGAAGCGCCTTACCAACTGGTGCAGTATAGGGCGTGGCAAGTGGCGGATAGCGCTCCAGTGATGGGGTGTTGTGCCAAAAGCTCAGTCGTTGTCGCTGGGTTGATACTCAAATAAGTCTCCAACCTGACAGTCAAAGTATCGGCATAGCGCTTCCACCGCTTCAAGCTCGATGCGGCTGGCTGATTCGTGATAGAGCCTCGTAATCGTTCCTCGATTAATGCCCGTTTCACGTGCCACATCGACAATCTTCAACTTTCTTTCTCCCATGATCCGAGATAGGTGGCACTTAATCATAATGTCTCTCTATAAATTTATTTGATCTTCTATAGGTCAAAAATGGTTGCAATAGGTCTTTTATAGGCTATTATGTTCTTCAGGAGGTCATAAGGGCTTTTTGATGCGCTTAATGATCTTCAAGACAATATCATAAGGAGAGCAAAAATGTCCTATTGTTACCTCACTACAGCCGAGCTAGCGGAGCGCATCAAGTATGACGCACGCACCATCCGTGAACGCTTAAAAGATGACGTGCTGCTGGAAGGTATTCATTACATTCGCCCATTTGGCGGCCGCAAGATTTTATATCTCTGGGAGCCCATTGAGCGCGATATGCAGCTGCACTCGAAAGAAGAAAGTCTTGGCGTACCGATGGCGGGTGGAGGTGTATGCCATGGGTAGAATTGCAATCAGGAAAGAAACTCAGAAGCTATTTTTTGACTTCAATTATTTGGGTAAACGCTGTCGTGAGCAAACAACGCTGGATAACACAGCAGCTAACCGTAAGAAATTAGAGCGGATTCTGGAGAAGATCGAGGCGGAGATTACGCTGGGGTCGTTTGATTATGGCCGCTACTTTCCAGATAGTCCGCGTGCCGAGACGTTAAGCAAGCGTGCATTAACGGCGGTTGGGGGTTATCACGCCACGCCGTTGCTACGCCAGTTCGCCGAAACGTGGTTTGCAGAGAAAGAGATCGAATGGCGTGAATCACAAATTGTCACCGTGCAGGGTTGTTTAGATCGCCATATCTTGCCCGCGTTAGGGCATAAGGAAGTCGGCAGCATCACTCGTGCAGAAATTCTTGAGTTCCGGGCGTCACTCGCCAAAGTTAATTCCCGGAGCGGCAAGAAACTCTCTGCCAGCCGTATCAACCACATCATGACGCCATTGCGCATGATGTTGAATGAAGCCGCCGACCGCTATGAGTTTAGCTCACCCTACCGCGGGATTAAATCGCTCAATGTGCCGCGCACGGATGTGGAGCCTTTTACGCTTGAGGAGGTGCAGCAGATCATCCAGCGCGTTCGGGAAGACTTTCGTCAGTACTACACTGTGCGTTTCTTCACCGGCATGCGTACCGGCGAGATTGACGGCTTAATCTGGGAAAACGTGGATTTTGGCCGTCGTCAGATTTTAGTCCACCAAGCGCTGGTGCGTGGCCAAGTAGTACCCACTAAAACCGATGGTTCCTTCCGTTCTATCGACATGTCGCAACCCGTTTTTGATGCCCTGAAGGCGCAGTTTGAGGTGACGGGTAAAACGGGGCTGGTTTTTACCACGCGCAAAGGCACTGCCTTATCCCACGTCAATGTGACGAAACGGGTGTGGTATCCCTTGTTGGAGGAGCTAGGGCTGCGTAAACGCCGCCCTTATCAAACTCGCCACACTGCCGCCACGCTCTGGCTGGCGGCAGGCGAGAGTCCTGAATGGATTGCCCGCCAGATGGGCCATACCACCACGGAAATGCTGTTCCGTGTGTACTCACGCTTTGTGCCCAACCTAACGCGCCAAGATGGCTCTGCTTTTGAGCGCATGCTGAACCAGAAACGTGCCTAGGAGAAATCGATGAAACCGTTCAATACGCCAGTAAAGCGCCGTGATGACATCGAAGAAACGTTGCACGTAATGGCAGCACTGCAATCGCAACAGCGCCTTGAACGCCGCTTGGCAGAGTCGCTCGCTGCCGCCACTAGCTTAGCACCGGGCTGTGCTTTGGTGATGTGGCTGGGTGACGGGCAAGAGCGCACTAACCTAGATGCGTTAACAACCTGGGTAGGCCGCACGCTTAAACAGCTGGGGCTGGATGCAAATCGCCAAGCGATTCCACGTTTGCTTGCAGAGCTAGAGCGCACCTTATGGGCATGGGAGGATCAAGCATGGCAGTAAGATCGCAAACGGCCACTCAAAAGGTAGACCGTCAGTTTGAAGGGGAGGTGTATGTCGCCGGCGTTGAAGGGCCGGAGTGGTTGATGCAGCACGAAGTCTGGTCGCTGTACTTAATTACTGCTAAGGGTAACCTGCGCGTTTTCCTGACCGACCGTCATGTAATCGAAGAAGGGGCGCCTAGAATGGGCCAGCGGCTTCAAGTAACAGTGCGTTGGGCTGACTTCGCCAGCCAAAAGCTGTGCTTCATCACCCGTTATGAGGCGGTAGGCGGCTAGCAGACGCTGACTGCCAACTTCCGATGCATTCACTCACTTATCCCCACCCTCTTTTAGCGAAGTCGGTGGGGATAGTTTCATCTGATATTTTATTCATTCCGAGTTCTCGTCTCCACACAACCCTAGTCCTAGTACCAGCATCGCCATAAACGCTGCAAAGCGTACCGCCTCCCATAATGGCTGTTCAGCCTTTTTGTAGCTATCCCGAGTAATTTTGGGTAAGCGGATTAAATGGTTGATCTTACCTTTGCATGAGAGTGAGACAGACCGGCATCTCATCGGATTATCTGGTTGATGCTTCACCTACTGCTGGTGCATGTTTCCTTCGCTAATTCCAGCAAGAACCCCACACGCCTCAACTTCCCGGTCATCGTTGCAACTCGCTCTCAGTGAAACGAGTTGTTTCTCAAGCGCTTGCAGAGCGGTTATCTGCGACCGCACATGAGAGATGTGATCATCGAGCAAGGCGTTGACGGCGGTACAAGGCTGATGAGGGTCGTCCTGATAGCTCTGTAGTTCGTGAATCTCAGCCAGTGACAGGCCCAGGATTCTGCAGCGACGGATGAAGGCCAGCCCCTCACCATGCTTCTCGGTATAGACACGGTAACCGTTGTCCTGCCGATCAGGCGGCGGCAACAAGCCCTGCTGTTCATAGAAGCGGATCGTCTGTGTTTCGACCCCTACCAACTGCGCCAACTGACCAATGCGCATCAGCCTCCTCCCCAACGGATTCTTTACTCTATTGACCTTATAGTAGCTTTATAGTTTTAAATGGTACCACAACATTGTTCAAGTGGAGTCGTATCATGAGCAAATCCTGTGGTGGCGCCTGTGGCGGTGATGCAACGTCCGCAGCGGATACCGATATACAGGCCTCCTCCGAGGCGCCAGGGAGATGGGTCAGTGTTTATGCCGTGCCGAAGATGGACTGTCCATCAGAAGAACGAATGATTCGCCTAGCCCTGAACGGCTTTGAGGAGATTCGGGCGCTGTCCTTCGACTTGTCGAACCGCCGGCTGAAGGTCGTGCATGACGGCGAGGTCGAGCCCGTCACCTCGAAACTGAAGACCTTGGGGCTAGGCGCCTCGCTTCAGGAAACCGTCGCTGCAAATCCGGAGACCATCAAGGCCGCCGAGTTTTCGGCAGCTTCTGCTAAGCAAGAATCCGGGACCCTGCGCTGGTTGCTCGGCATCAATGCACTTCTGTTCGTGGTGGAAATGACTGCCGGTCTGATCGCCCAGTCCACCGGCCTGATTGGAGAATCCCTGGACAATTTTGCCGATGCGGCGGTGTACGGGCTTGCCCTTTATGCGGTTGGACATAGCGTGAAAATGCAGGTACGTGCCGCGCATCTTGCTGGTGTACTGCAACTGATCTTGGCTGTGGGCGTGCTCGTAGAGGTGGTGAGACGCTTTGTATTCGGTAGTGAGCCTGAATCGCTGGTGATGATGGCTATCGCATTCGTCGCATTGATTGCCAATACCAGTTGTCTGCTGCTCATATCCAAACATCGGGAAGGCGGGGCGCACATGAAGGCAAGCTGGATATTCTCGGCCAACGACGTGGTGATCAACCTGGGGGTCATCACCGCCGGCGCCCTGGTCGCGTGGACCGGTTCCAATTATCCGGATCTGATTATCGGCACCATCGCGGGGGGCATTGTACTTAACGGTGCCAGACGCATTTTGGCGTTGAAGGGTTAAATAATGCTCATTATTGGCAAAAAGCTCTCGCCGTATGCCCTATTGTCCATATCGGGCCTGCTGGCAGCGTCTGATCAGGCTGTAAAGTGGCTGGTGCAGCAATCAATGGCCTATGGCGAGTATGTTTCGGTGACCCCGTTCTTTAACTGGGTGCACCTATGGAACACCGGTGCCGCATTCAGTCTTTTTGCGAATGGTGGAGGCTGGCAGCGCTACTTTTTTATCGGAATCGCGGTAGTGGTCTCGATTTTTCTGATCAAGCTGATCCTTGAAAATCGTCATAAAGGAGAAGCCATCGCTTACAGTCTTATCCTCGGTGGCGCCATGGGCAACCTGATTGACCGGGTCTTTCGCGGCTATGTTGTGGATTCCTTTGATTTCTATTGGCGAGACTGGCATTGGCCGGCCTTCAACCTGGCTGATATTGCAATTGTCCTCGGTGCCTTACTTTTCGTTTCCAGCAGCTTGTTGGGTAAAAAAGCAAACACCAATGCCGAGCCGGATGGATCTGACTGACACCTACGCCTATACAACACCATGACCGAACTTCCCGACAACATCCTTCACCTGCCGCAATACCAAGTACTGGGCTGCAAATCAACCGACGACGAAATGCACTTCCAGGTGGACGTGCCCGATCCCATCGCCTGCGAGGAATGCGGCGTGCAGGGTGAGTTCGTACGGTTCGGCAAGCGTGACGTTCCCTATCGTGATCTGCCCATCCACGGCAAGCGGGTCACTCTCTGGGTGGTCCGCCGCCGATACACCTGCCGGGCCTGCAAGACAACATTCAGGCCCCAGCTACCGGAGATGGTGGACGGATTCCGTATGACACTGCGGCTGCATGAGTACGTGGAGAAGGAATCCTTCAACCACCCCTACACCTTTGTGGCGGCACAGACCGGCCTGGGCGAGAAGACGGTGCGCGACATCTTCAACGCCCGCGCCGAGTTCCTGGGGCGCTGGCACCGCTTCGAGACGCCCCGCATCCTGGGCATTGACGAGCTATACCTGAACAAGCGCTACCGCTGCATTCTGACCAACATTGAGGAGCGAACCCTGCTCGACCTGCTGGCCACCCGCCGCCAGGACGTGGTGACCAACTACCTGATGAAGCTGAAAGACCGGCAGAAGGTCGAGATCGTCAGCATGGACATGTGGAACCCCTACCGGGCAGCGGTCAAGGCTGTGCTGCCCCAGGCCCGTATCGTGGTCGATAAGTTCCATGTGGTGCGCATGGCCAACGATGCCCTAGAGAGAGTGCGCAAGGGCCTCAGAAAGGAGCTGAAACCGTCCCAGAGCCGGACTCTCAAGGGAGACCGGAAAATCCTGCTGAAACGCGCTCACGAAGTCTCAGACCGGGAGCGCCTCATCATGGAGACCTGGACAGGCGCGTTCCCGCAACTGCTGGCCGCCTACGAGCACAAGGAGCGCTTCTACGGCATCTGGGACGCCACCACACGGCTCCAGGCAGAAGCCGCCCTGGACGAGTGGATAGCCACCATCCCGAAGGGCCAAAAGGAAGTCTGGAGCGATCTGGTCAGGGCAGTGGGAAACTGGCGCGAAGAGACCATGACCTACTTCGAGACGGACATGCCCGTCACCAACGCTTACACGGAGTCCATCAACCGACTGGCCAAGGACAAGAACCGTGAAGGGCGCGGTTACTCCTTCGAGGTGATGCGGGCACGAATGCTCTACACCACGAAGCACAAGAAGAAGGCACCGACTGCGAAGGTCTCTCCTTTCTACAAGAAAACCATCGGTTACGGACTGCCGGACTTCGCAGAGGAACTCAACTACGGAGTCGATCTATCAACCATCTGAGGGTGGTATCAGATTGATGGGGTGAAGGTGCCCCATCAACCATTAAATCCGTATACCCGTAATTTTGAGGTGGGCGTTTCCGTACCAATAGCGCGTGTGGCCCGAAGGGGAGGGCGTTGGTATCAGCTCAATACGTGGGTGAGGAATATTCGTCGCGTTTGACCAGTGCTGCTTAACACGCTTTGCCTTCGCATTAACAGTGACTTCAACAACTAGATACGTATGTTGAAAGCAGCGCAGCGGGCGCAATAGCTCACGTACGCGATTGATAGCGTCTGCATCGGGGAGCACGATATGTCCCGTACTGCGCTGTATATGGTTTCGTAAGGTGATCAGGCTCTCTTCAGCCTTGCTGGGCTCTTTTTGGTGCCAATCCAGCAAGCGATGAAAAAACTGCCCTGTTTCTTTCAACACGGTTGGTTTAACAGGCGGTGCCATGCAGCGATAAAGTTCTGGCATATAGACACGCGTTGACGTGACGCGCCGCTGCCGGTCATGTCGGTTGGCTTCACGGCTAAATTGCTGATTGGTGCGTCGCGTTTTGCGTTGCATTAGCCGTTCGCCATTGGCTACCCATTGGCGTAGTGGTTCTTCCTCAAGGGCAAACCTTTTCGCGGTCTGCTGGATTGCTTTATCTAAGGATTCCTCGCGCGCCTCTTGTTGTTCGATAAGGCGAAGAGACTGATAAATCGTCGTTGCCTCGGGCCAGTTAAACGAGCTTTCTAGGGAGTTGTCGAGAGGATTAACAGCGGGTGGTTGGTATGTTCTCCACGCATTTTTCAACAAGTCGTCGGCAATAAACGGCTGCCACTCCGTTTGCAAATGGCTTAAGAGTTCGCTTGCTTGTGTCTTACCGATTAAATCGCGACGGTTTCGCCAGCTGGTGAGTACCGTCTTTGTTTGAAAGCTCAGCAATGCCAGTTGCTGTTCGAGACGGAGCATAGGGTTATAGTGTCGAAAGGTGATGTGGCCAAGCACCCAATCTAGCAAATGGGAGTACGTGCTGAGTGTTTCCTCGGGGCTTGCATGCCCTGCCCACAGTGCAAGCTGCCAAAGCCGTTTGCGGGAAGGGCGATCTTGAGGCGCTAAACCGGCCAGCACAGAAATATCAGCGGTTGTGTTCGGTAATGCGATGTCTCCGTGGTCATCTAGCAGCCAGGCCGTAGGTAGCAGTTCGCAAGGTGAGCGCTCCAGCAACCGCAGTAGCGTAAAGGTCACGAAGCTGTGCCTGAGGTGGTGGTAACGAAGACTAGGATCACCACTGACCGTTCTTAAAGCGGTGTGCACTGGCTGAAACAGCACTTTGTCATCGAGCAACAAATAGCCACTACCGCTGCTGCAAAACAGCAGTTGCTTGTGTATTTGTTGAGTAGTGGTTTCCCCCTGGCGACGCTTGGCCCATGCAATTAGTTGCGCCTGCTCGTCGGGCATTAATAACCACAGCGGCAACCGCCGCGTGGCTGCATAGCTTTTTCCTCGTCGATAGGTGTTGGAGCGGATAATAAGCTCACCGGTAAAGGTGGCGGTACCCTCTATATAAACAACATCTCGAACAAGTAGCCCGGCACATTCGCTTCGCCGTAACCCTAAGCGATAACCCAAGATGAGCGCGAGCTTTTGCATGGTGCGAAAGCGCTCAGGCTGCTCGGAAGACTCGATCAAGTTGAGCGCACGACGAAATTCAGCAGGCGTCACAATATTAACGTCCACACGCTTTTTAGCGCCTGGCATGCCTTCCAGGTCAATCGATGGCGCTGCAATGGTATCCATTAAAAAATGGTGAAAATCACACAGGCGATTCTGCACCGTCGCTCGCTCAACATCGGGTTTGACACTATTTAAGACGTTCTCATATAGCGCTTCCCATTGATCAGCACTGGCCGTTTGTAGCTCATCTAACGCTGAGCTTTGAGCCACTAGCGAGCGACCAATCGCGGATAGGTATCTTTTTACCGAACTAACGGCGAGCTTAGATTTTACACGGCCTCCTTTCTGCAACAGCTTCAGACACCATCTTGCCAGCAGCGTCACCATCGCACCGTTACGGTTGGAGGCGCTTAAAAATGTTTCAATGTTACTGATTGCTTCACGCTCGGTGGCTCGGCCACCTAATGAGTTAGATAAACACCGCTGCAGCTGACGAAACTGCTTCAGTTGATCCGAAGGCGGCGCTTGAGACGGCGCGGGTGTCTGAAACTCCAGATACACATCGTTGCCGCTGGAGTCCCTCAACGTATCAGTTAATACGTGGCGCTGAGTCAGTCGCTGCCAAGATGAAGGGCGTAACGATTGCGCAACATTTGCTCTGCTGGCGTAGTGATTCAGCAGGGGAGGCTTATCAAACGAAGAGGCGGTATAAGCCATTGAAAGCAGCTCGGAGATGCTTTTTAGCGACGCACCGTCGTCAATATGCTTGAGATAAAATATCAGGCATTGTGCGACCGGAAGGCGACTTTTAGCAGCGGTACGAGGCCACGCGTTGCCCGCCTCTTGGTAAGTACGTAGCAGCATCAACTGACTGGTTGGGCTGAGAAACAGACGGCGATAGCAAACGCGTTGCTCTTTTTCAAACGGCGTCTCTGAAGACTGATCGGCAGATGCACTGTCATCGGCTGTTTGATCGTCATCGTCCTCAATAGGCAGCGGCGCTCCTTCTTCCAACGTGAGAAACACCGCACCGTTAGTCAGGGTGACACCCTTCTCAAAGGCGTCGGGCAGTTGCTCAAGATGGCGTTTATGCAGCACAGCCCCTTCGCGAATAAGCTGAAATAACCATCGTCCTATCAGCCATTTACGCAGAGCATAACCGCTATATCCTGCGGCGCTTGGAAACGTGTCGTGGGCCTCAACAAGCACATCCCAACTATGTAGCGCAGCAAACGATTCGGTAGTGACGGCGGGTGGCTCGCGGTCTACCGTAACCAGTGGGCTTGGGATGGCCACTGTCCAATTCAGCTGCTGGCTACCTCGCTCCAGCCCTTTCACCAAAAAATTGTGTGTTATTTTCAGCGTACTGGGCGGCGCTTGCTGGTGTAGAGCATCAAACGCTGCAGCAATAACCGCATCAGGCATCACGATATCCCGCTGGCCAGACATAATGCCGGTAACCTGCTGTTCTAATGATGCAAGAATGGCTTTCCAGCGCTGGTAGCGCTCACAAGCTCGCTGATAGCGACGCTCCTCTTGTCCATCGGAGGTGCTTTTTTTAGGGGGTGATAGTTTCCAACCTGACCAGATGGCGTGATCGCTATCGCTCATAACGCCTTACCCTTTAATGCTTTCCAGCCTTGCGCTTTCATTAGCTTCTCAATCACAGGGGCAATAAGCGCGCAGTACTCACGGGGGCAAAATGTTGAGTAGTTGTCCCACGGTGCCTGTCCCGCATCCCAATGCCCCATAAACGCATCCACTACCTCAGATGCTAAGCCGCGCTCTTTCAGCTGAGTATGTAAATAGTGACGGTTGATATTGAGCGGGGGTGTGTCTCGCCATTGCAGATGCTCTTCCAGCCTAGAGGGAGTAACTTCTTGTGGCGTGCCGGATTGGTTTAAAAACATAAACGGCGTCTCCCACTGTTTCTGAAGATAAAACTCCAAGCGGTCTATCAGCCCCCTGCGATGGCGTTGGTAGTGCGCTAATTGCTCAACCATGAGGCTGGTGAGCGGTAAAAAGCGGGCATGGCTTTGCTTATCATCCGTTTTATCTGCGATGACAATCATGCGCCGAGATAAAGAAATATTTTTCCACTTGGGTAGTGGGTCGCGAATGCTACGGTAACCGGTTGAGAACATCAGCATAGCGACGGTATAGGCAACGTAGGCGTTGTGCATCGTGAACAGTTCTAGTGGTTGCACGCCTTTTCTAGCGGATTTGACGCGATGCTGCAGGGTAGCAACTAGATCGTTAACGTATGTCGTTATAGGTACCAGCTTAGAGCCTACATATTGAGGGTTGCCAGATGGAGCAAGGTTGGCAGCTGCACAGACGGGTTTAATCTCATCGGATTTAGGCAAAGAGGTGGCGCATTGCTGCTCAATCTCGCGCATGGCCTCGACATACTGCTGCTCTATATAGCTTGTGCTGGGCGCGTAGTAATACAAAGACGTTTGCTGGCCGAACGACGGCATACGCCCTGTGATCAGGCACGCGGCTGTTAAATCTGCATCGCCCGTATTGAGCATATTAAAAAGGTGCGCTCCTAACCGGTGCGCGGTTAGCCGAGCGCCTGTTTTTCGATTGATAGTAGAAAGCAGTTCTTTTACATCATTTTCCAGTTCTGCTCTGCCGTCTTTATTGAAGAGGGGGAGTGCACGCTTCCTAACGCGTCGCACAATATATGAGGCTTGTCCTTCTATCAGCCGCCAGCTGAATGTGGGGACTGGCAGTGTTAACGATACCTGAGTCGTACGCATGTGCTTCGGCCACTCCCCCGTCATTTGACGACTGCTTTCGGGCCGCAAAATGCCAGATAGCCACCCAGGGCTGTCACCATGCATAACGATGATGGAGTGTTCATTGAGAGTACTAGGTGCTTTCTTTTTCATAGGCAGCACCTGCGCATCCAGCACACTGTTTAGGCCGCGGCCGGTGGTTAACAGCAGCCCGATGACACACCCAATGCGGCGGCGTTTGTCTGAAGGTAGCTGGTTCAACTGTTGCATGAGCTGATAAAGATCAAACGTACTTAACTGTTCCCAACGCCCCGGCAGCAGCTGTGCCGCTTTATCTTGAAAAATTTGCTGGCTTTGGGCTCGAAATACCGCTTGCAGAGAGGAGCCGTTTTGACAGGCTGATCGCTCTGAATCAGCTCAACAGTCGGACGCTCTTCGGTGATGGATAAACCAGCGGTACGCTGCGTACTTTCGGTGTCTTCATTGAGTTCTGGAGCGAGTTTTAATACTGAGGCAGCTGCTGCTTCCCAGTGTTCGTCCGGGTCATCATCGAAAAGCCGCTGACGCTGAGCGCTGGGTCTTTTTTGTGCATTATGCTCTGTTTTTTCTTGGTACCCGCGTCGCGGCTGCCGCCTATTCAGTCCATAGGCTAAAAAACGGCCTAATTCCTTAATATATTTATCTTTTTGCTGGCTATACTCGTCCACGTGATACGCATCGCAGCATATGCTGACTTTGATAGTAGGCCGGTCTAAAGGGGTGAGGAGGTTTATCCCATCTGCTTCAATGCGCCTTACTACCTTGCAAGCTGACTCCAAATTTTGGCGGTAGGTAGTCGGTGTGAGGCGCTTTTCGTCCTCTTCCGTAAACGCTGGGTTGTTCTGGGCCGCTCGCATATCCAGGCGCCATTTAAACGCCACGTTAATGATGTGAGCGAGTAGCGTGAGTCGTTCGCCCAGCTTTTCTGTCGCTACCTTTGAGCTAGCAAGCTTAAACAAAGCGCCATGGATAGGGTTTGTGCTATGAATCCCTTTTTCACCACTCCCAGTTTGTGAAGTTAAATTCAGCGTGTTTTTATTAATGGCGGTTGCCAGTGCGGAGAGTGCTGATAGATCCCAAGCGTCATCGCCAATGCTAGCTAAGTGTTCAATTGTCTGGACTAGCAGTGGCTTTATCGCTTCTATCCCCAAATAGTCGTTACGCGGCTGAAGAACTTCTTCTAAAAGTGCCTTATGCTTAGTGGTTTCATCCATGAAGGTAGTCGCCTCTAATACAGCCGTCGATTAAGGCCAAAAGCATCACAGAAAGTGGTCTTATTGCTGAAGCGTTCGGACACATCCATTAATAATGCTGGTTGATCAGACATGAGCTCATTCCATAGAGCAGCTAAGTAATGCCCTGCCTCATTGGGAGAGAGTGCATGGCACGCTTCCGCAGATAACGCGAAAAACAGAGCAACCGCATTTGTTTGTTGACTGGGCGGTGCTTCTACCAGTGTGACGCGCACCTTCTCACTGCCGTGAAAGCGGTTTTTCGCTATATACAGGGCATGCAGGTTCGCAATACAAAACAGCGGATCGTCATATTTTTTGCCCCTCTTGGCTTCGTAGACAACAGGAGGGTGCTGAAGGATATAGGCTTTTAGAGCATCGTCGGTCATCCTTTGAATCGCTTGCAAAAATGGCGGGCGGGCTAATAAAAGGCGACGCACCGAGGGCGATAGGTATCTGCTCACCTCGATATGCGACAGTGGAACCTTTCTTGAACCACGCTCTTTTAGCATCAAAATACCTGTTTGATTTTGTGGGAGTGCTTTTGCTTACTATCTAAAGGCATCATGCTTTAAGTAAGTGTGACTTCTTTTTTATCATGGTTTTTAAATGGCGCAACCCCTTTGGTGTAAAAAAATTCAGTGTGGCCTCGTCACTCTAAAGTGTGCGCTTGGAGGTGGGCTGTTGATATATATCTGTTCAGGTAAGTTTCGACATTTGTTTTTTAAATATGATCGTAGTCAATTTTAATAGTTATCCATGACATCGTCACGCTGATCTTCCAAGTGTCTTGAAGCCTGCACTTACCCGTACAATACGCCATCATTGCAGCGACGTGTTACACCTGGACAGGACTTCTCATGAACACGAGAGTTAAGCTCGATTCTGGTGTATGGGAGGAAGTAGGAAGGGTGGCGTATCCTGTTGATTGATCACGACCAAGATCTCAACCAACACAGGTGGATACGCCATGAATGATTCGACCCTCCAAGCCGTCACACAGCCAGAAAACGACATCACGGACCCACTGCATGAACTGCTACGCCAGGGAGCCCGAGACTTAATCGCCAAGGCCGGGGAGCCGGAGTTAACGACGTTTCTGGAGCAATACGCCGACAAAACGCTAGAGGATGGGCGTCGTGCCGTGATCCGCAACGGCCACTTGCCCGAGCGTACGATCCAGACGGGCATCGGTGATGTTAGCGTGCAAGTGCCCAAGGTACGAGACCACAGCAGCCATGGCGCTTGCTTTAACAGCAGCCTGCTACCGCCTTATTTGAAGCGGACTCGCAGTATCGAGGAGTTGATCCCCTGGCTCTACCTGAAGAGGATCTCCACCGGCGATTACCAAGAGGCACTGGCCGCGCTGCTCGGTGATCAGGCCAAAGGCCAGATGAGCATGCTGACTGGCAGAAACGCGATCTATCAGAGCAGCGCTATGTCTACTGGTGGGTCGACGGTATCTACAGCAAGGTGCGCATGGATGACAGCCTGTGCCTGCTGGTGATCATCGGTGTGACCGAGCATGGCCGTAAAGAGCTGGTCGCCGTTGAGGATGGACGACGCGAATCGGAGGCCAGCTGGGAAGAGCTGCTAACGGGGTTACGCGAATGCCCCCAAGCTTGCGATCGTCGACGGTGCCATGGGGTGCTGGGCGGAGTTGAGCCAGCTCTATCCGGAAACGGATCACCAGCGTTGCTGGGTACATAAGACGGCTAATGTGCTGAATAAGCTACCGAAATCCGTACAGCGCAAGGTCAAAGCTGATCTATACGAGATATGGATGGCCGAGATACGCTTTGATGCCCACAAGGCGTTTGATCGCACCGTGAAACGCTTCGACGCCAAGTACCCAACAGCCATGGCGTGTTTGATGAAGAATCGGGAGGCGTTGCTGGCGTTCTACGACTATCCGGCAGAGCACTGGTTGCATATTCGTACAACCAATCCGATCAAATCGACCTTCGCTACGATTCGCCTGCGGAGCAAACGCAGCCGGAACATGCGGTTCTAGTGACCAACTTCCAGATGATAGGGGAACGCCCTTCGGGTGGGTTTTCTCTTCCGCAAAAATAATACCAAGCTTCTGTTTTGGGTACTTTTTCTGTTTCCCAATCGGTGGACAAACTGTCATCGTTGCATGCTTGACCGATAGGGTCGCCTCCTGTTGATTGCCTCGCTTGTCACGAAAGTGAATATCGTGTGTTCCACTGACCTGAGTCTTGGCCATCACTTGAGAAATCGTAGTGCCTCCCTCCTCGGCGAGACGATCAACGCAACTGCGGATCAAAAAGTGAGTGCTAAGATCTTGAGCCAGACAAAAGAGTTCAAAAATGTCACGCTCGTGATCACCGATATGCACGCACCGTTCAGGTGAACCTGCAAGCTCAGTAGAACGCTGCAGGTTGTCAAGCCAACGCATGCTTTCTTTCTGCTCGATGGGTACGCGGATCGTATTAACCTTGCGCTTGAGAGCTTCTGTGCCTTTGAATTTGTTCCGCGTCCAGAATTTGGCAGCTGTTAGACCCAAGGGCAACCCTTCCGTTGTGATAGCCAGACTAGCGTGCATTAAAAGCCCGCAGACGGTATGTTTAAGGTGCCGTCCTTCTTTCATCTTGCGCCCGGTTGATTCATTAATGAAACCAATCTTCTCAGATGACGAATGCTTGAAAGAAAACTCGGTTGTATCCTGCAGGATCAATGCAGTCGCGCGTCCCCCAAGTCGCAGCCAGTCATTTCCTCGTTCACCCAGTGTTGTCCCATATTGATACCTCTTATCATATCGAACGAACTGAGAAGCCAAAAAAACACATCGGGCTTTACTTTATCAACAGTATGCTTATGTAGCTGATGTTTTGTGGGTAATTGCAAGGTTAGTGGATCGTTTACGAATATCCGCCGCGTGGGCGAAGTGGTACGGTTATTTGCTGAGGCCAGCATAATCGTGATTACTGCCTTTATATCGCCTTTCCGTGCTGACCGTGAGCTGTTTGATAAAGGTGATTGTATCGAGGTGTGTGTCAACACGCCGCTGGAAGTATGTGAACAGCGTGATCCGAAAGGCCTGTATCACTTAATACTATCTACCACACTCAGCAAGAGTTGGTGACGCAACTGATGAAAGCTTGCTTTTAATCTGTGTGCATCAATATGCCGTCCTCACAATTCCCTGCTCAGCCTATCAGACATGGCCACCATCTAAGCGGCCATAAATAAACGTTGTAGATAATTCTTAATTTAAACTTGATTTTTTAAACCTGTGTTTCTAAAGATTTAATTGCTAGTTGAGATAGCAATGTTACACCAGTAGGAATAATTTCATCATTAAAATCATAATATGGACTATGCAGTCCATGCTTATGATTGTCATCACCAGAGCCTACATGAATATAGGCGCCTGGAACTTCATCTAGCATAAATGAAAAGTCTTCTCCTGCCATGCTTGGATGATGATTTTCTTGGATGCTCTCACTTCCAAAATTTTCACATATAACTTTTAGCGCTTTTTTTGTTGCTGATTTTTCATTAAAAGTTATACTGAACTTGTTCTCTATTTTTAATTCTATGCTCGTTCCATAGTATTTTTCAATGCTTTCACATAGGTTTCTTAGAGCACAGTGAATAGAGGCTTGAGTCACCTTATCTAAAGCCCTGGTTGTTCCACTCATTTTGACGGTATTTGGTATTACTGAAAACCCATTAATATCACCTCCATTAATAGAGCATATGCTAATTACGGCTGGACTTAATGGGTTTATTTCCCGACCTACAATAGTATGAGCTTTGTTGATTAATTCAGATGCAATCCGTATAGGATCAATGCAGTTATGCGGACTTAGACCTCCATGGCCTCCTTTTCCATGAATCACAATATCTATACGGTCTCCACTTGCCATAATAGGCCCATCCATTAAACCAAATTTACCTACGGGTAAATCAGGCCAATTATGAATGCTATATATTTCATTAATGCTGAATTTTTCAAAAAGACCATCTTTAATCATGGCCTTGCTGCCGCCAAGTCCTTCTTCAGCAGGTTGAAATATAAAATAAACGGTGCCAGAGAAGTTGTTGTTTTTTATTAAAAATAAAGCTGCGCCCAATAACATGGTTACATGCCCATCATGGCCGCAAGCATGCATTTTACCCTTGTTCACTGAAGAATAAGTTACACCGCTTTTCTCTTCTATAGGTAGGGCATCCATATCTGCCCGAAGGGCTACACTATTACCACTATCGTTTTTCTGTCCAGTGACCCAAGCGACTATGCCTGTTTTTCCCAAACCAGAAACATATCTTATGTTATTATCTTCTAAAAATGTTCGAACTCTATTTGCCGTAAAATTTTCTTCAAAACCTATTTCTGGGTTTTGGTGTAACTCTCTGCGAATTTTTCTTAAACTCTCACTATTGCAAAACTTGTTCATCTACTATTCCTTTTGATTACCTGATGATTTTATTTAGCTCTTCGATGTCTAGTCCAATATTATTGTAATGCTTTTTCGCGGCTTCAATTTTAGTGAAAACATCTTCATAACCACAGGCTTTGCCATATTCATCTACATAGGTATAGCCGCCTTTAACGGTAAATAGTGTAATCATTTCTTTAACGTCATCTGGAACAAATAAAGTATGCGTTTCTCCAGGAGGTTCATATGCAAAAGAGCCTTCTTTAGCAATCCAGTCATGCTCTAAATAGTACCATTTACCTTTTAAAACAAATGCTTGGACATCTCCAGAATGGCGATGGCGTGAAAGAAAGCCATGTTTCTTAACGCGTAGTAAATTAACATAGTAACCAGAGCTTGCATGTAGAAGCAGAGGTTTGAAAGATACACCTTCTGAAGTTGATGGAACCCACAGTTCGTCATCCGTTAAGTAATCGGTGAGGGCTTTTTCGAGAAGTAAGTCAGGTCTCATATAGCTAGGTTGTAGGAGTTGATACGGTAAATCGTTGTTATTAGTTTTTTCATGCATTTTTATTTACCTTGTTTTTATAGAGAAGCCAAGTATCTCTTTTGAGTGATGCTATATGTTCATTCCCGTGTAAATACGACTTTTGTTGTAATGGTGTGTTTTTATGCATGAAATTAATACTTTAGTAAAAAAACAATAAAACTAATTCAGTTAAAAAATCATAAGATATTGAAAATAAAGAAAATAATTTGACTGTGGATTTTTTTTAGGCATAAAAGCCATGTTGACGTGTTGGACCATCGCAACTAAATTGTTCACATAGAAAAATAATGTTCACCTAGCGAACATAAGAGAGGGGCCAAATACGGCTGCCACTAGATTCATAGGTGATGGAAAATCTGGAGAGTATATGGCCGAGTTTTTGAGCTTGCATGACGCTGTAGCACGTTTCGTTGAAGACGGCGCCACCGTTGCCATGGAGGGCTTTACCCACCTGATCCCATTTGCCGCGGGTCATGAAGTCATCCGTCAAAAAAAGCGTGATTTAACCCTAATTCGCATGACCCCCGACCTGATCTACGATCAATTGATCGGTGCTGGCTGCGCCAAAAAGGTGATCTTCTCCTGGGGCGGCAACCCGGGTGTTGGCTCATTGCACCGTTTACGCGATGCGGTTGAGAAGGGCTGGCCGCGCAAGATCGAGATTCTTGAGCATAGCCACGCCGCGATGGCCTGCGCTTTCGAAGCGGGTGCTGCAGGTTTGCCGTTGGCGGTATTGCGCGGCTACGTGGGTAGTGAACTGCCCAGCGTCAACGATCAGATCAAATTTATCGAGTGTCCTTTCACCGGAGAACAGTTGGCGGCGGTGCCCGCGGTGCGTCCAGACGTTTCCATCGTTCACGCTCAGCGCGCCGACCGTCAGGGCAACGTGCTGGTGGAAGGCATTGTCGGCGTACAGAAAGAAGCCGTAATGGCGGCGAAGCACAGCATTGTCACCGTCGAGGAAATCGTCGATGACTTAAACACGCATCCCAATGCCTGCGTGATCCCCAGCTGGGCGATTAGCGTGATTGCCGTGGCCGAAAAAGGGGCGCTGCCGTCCTATACCCACGGTTATTACGACCGCAATAACCGCTTCTATAAGGAGTGGGATGTCATCGCCCGCGATCGCGACACTTTTACTTTGTGGCTCAACGAAAACGTCTTTAACGTGGGTGACGGTGCTTCTAACGACAGCGCCGCCAGTGACAGTGCAGGAGGGCAAGTCTGATGAGCCTGGAATATACCGCTTCGGAAATGATGACCGTTACCGCCGCGCGAGCACTAGAAAACGGCTCTACCTGCTTTGTTGGCATTGGCCTGCCCAGTGAGGCCGCCAATCTGGCGCGCCTAACCCACGCCCCAGAGATAGTGCTGATTTATGAATCAGGCACCCTTCAGACCAAGCCGAACGTGCTGCCGCTCTCGATTGGCGATGGCGAGCTAGCTGAAACTGCTTTGACCACCGTGGCGGTGCCGGAAATGTTCCGCTACTGGCTACAAGGCGGCAAGATCGATGTGGGATTTCTGGGCACCGCACAGATCGATCGCTACTGCAATTTGAACACCACACTGATTGGTGATTACCGCGCACCCAAAGTGCGCCTACCGGGCGGTGGCGGGGCACCGGAGATCGCTACTAACGCGGGCGAAGTCTTTATTACCCTTAAACACTCCAAGCGAGCATTTGTCGAGGAAATCGATTTCGTAACGACTCTCGGCTTTGGTCGCGACGGTAAGGGCCGAGATGGC
This sequence comes from Vreelandella lionensis, assembly GCF_044543515.1. Taxonomy (NCBI): domain Bacteria; kingdom Pseudomonadati; phylum Pseudomonadota; class Gammaproteobacteria; order Oceanospirillales; family Halomonadaceae; genus Vreelandella; species Vreelandella lionensis. The sequence continues at coordinate 40,751 of NZ_JBITWC010000025.1, forward strand.
GTACCCAATATTGGCAAAGGCCCCACGCGCGTGATTACCGATCTCTGCGTGATGAAGCCCGACCCCGAGAGTAAAGAACTGATGGTAGTCTCACTGCATCCGGGCGTTACGCGTGAAGACGTGATTGATGCCACGGGCTGGGAAATTCGCTTCGCTGAGCAGGTTGAGAGTACTCCCGAGCCGAGTGGGAAAGAGCTTAGCGTACTACGCGAGCTGAAAGCCCGTACTGAACGCGCCCATGCCGGCCAGTAAGGAGAACATGATGACCGATGTATTTCTCTGCCATCCGCGTCGTTCCGCTGTAGGCCGCTTTGGTGGCGCGCTCGCTAGCATGCGCCCGGACGATGTTGCCGCCACGATTTTCAAGGCCGTGCTGGCCGAAGCGCCGGACCTGGATCCGGCTGCTATCGAAGAGGTTTTTATGGGCTGTGCAAACCAGGCCGGGGAAGATAACCGTAATGTGGCGAGGATGTCATCGCTGCTTGCCGGTATCCCTGAGTCCGTGCCTGGCACCACCATGAACCGTTTGTGTGGTTCGGGAATGGACGCCGTGGCTACTGCCTGTCGCGCGATCAAAGCAGGGGAGATGGAACTCGCTCTCGCCGGCGGGGTGGAGTCGATGTCACGGGCACCTTATGTGATGGGCAAGGCCGAAAGTGCATTCTCGCGTGGCCAGAAAATTGAAGATACCACTATTGGTTGGCGCTTTATCAACCCGTTGATGAAAAAAGCGTTTGGCGTGGATTCTATGCCGGAAACCGCCGAGAACGTCGCCGAGGAGTTCGAGATTTCTCGCGAAGACCAAGATGCCTTCGCACTACGCTCGCAGCAAAAAGCTGCTAGTGCCCAAAAAGCCGGCCGCTTAGCTCAAGAGATCACTGCGATCGAGATTCCACGTCGTAAGCAGTCGTCGTTGATCTTCGATCAAGATGAGCACTTGCGCGAGACCACGCTCGATAAACTGGCAAGGTTGCCCACTCCATTCCGCGAGGGTGGCAGCGTTACTGCAGGCAATTCCTCTGGTGTCAACGATGGCGCAGCAGCAATGCTGGTAGCAAGCCAAACGGCGGTCGAATCCCAAGGCTTAAAGCCTATAGCCAAGATTTTGGGCATGGCTACGGCGGGCGTTGAGCCACGCATCATGGGTTATGGCCCGGTGCCAGCAGTACAGAAGCTACTTAAGCGCACCGGCATAAATCTTGATGAGATCGACGTGATTGAACTCAACGAAGCCTTTGCCGCCCAGGCGCTCGCCTGCATGCGCGATCTTGGCCTCAAGGATGACGACCCGCGGGTGAATCCGAACGGAGGAGCCATTGCGCTCGGCCACCCGCTGGGCATGTCTGGCGCACGCTTGCTGCTAACCGCTGCTCACGAGCTGCAAAGCAGCGGCAAGCGCTACGCGCTATGCACTATGTGCGTAGGCGTAGGCCAAGGCATCGCCACGTTAATTGAGAGAGCTTAGCTTAATACTAAAGAATAGGGTTGATTTCAATAGGCGAACAAGTGTTCACTGTGTGTACATATCCTATATAGCTGAATCATTCAATTATTGAAAATTATACAAGACACAGCCGGTAGGAGTCATAAGTAATGAAGAATGAAATTCACAAAAGTATTGCGTCTATTTTTGGGGAGGGCGGTCGTCCCAAAAACAGCCAAAGAGAAATTAAAATTATTGATACAACCTTCCGTGATGCTCATCAAAGCCTTTGGGCAACACGTATGCGTACTGAACACATGCTAGGAATTGCAGAAACAATGAATAGTATTGGGTTTCATCATATAGATATGATGGCCCCTATTCAGTTTGATGTTTCAGTTCGCTACTTAAAAGAAGACCCTTGGGAGCGAGTACGCGAGTTACATAAAGCTGCTCCAGAAACTAATTTTCGTGCATTGATTCGCTCAAAAAATATTGCTGCCTTTGATTTCCTACCAGATGATGTAATTGATGGGTGGGTTGATCAATTATATGACAATGGGTTCCGCGTCATTGGGGCTTTTGATGGGCTAAATGACGTTTCAAATATTGTTCGCTGTTTGAAACGAGCTAAGAAACTTGGAGCATATACATTTGGCGCCTTGTCTTTCTGCGAAAGTCCTGTTCATACAGATGAACTGTTTGTCAAAACGGCCATTGAGCTTATTGATAAAGCCAACGTTGATGCAATTATGCTTAAAGATGCTGGCGGTCTGCTTACGCCAGAAAGAATCCGCACTTTAGTACCTGCGATTAAAGAAGTCATTGGCGACCGTCCGCTAGAGCTTCATAGTCACTGCCTTACCTCATTATGCCCACTGGTTTATTTAGAAGCAGTCGAGTTGGGATGTGATATTTTACATACATCTATAGCACCTTTAGCAAATGGCGCTGCTCAACCGGCAACGCAAACAATCGTAAAATCATTACGTGAGCTAGGTTATGTTGTAAAAGTCGATGATAAAAAGATTGATGAAGTTAGTGAATACTTCAAGAATATTTGTGAAATAGAAGGTAAGCCAGAAGGCAAACCTGCTGAATATAACCCGTTACATTACAAGCACCAGCTTCCAGGTGGTATGTTATCTAACTTTCATGCACAGCTAGAAACTGCGGGCCTGGGAGATCGCTACGAAGAGCTGCTTGAAGAAATTGCTACAGTAAGAAAAGAGCTCGCATGGCCTATTATGATTACCCCTTTTGCTCAGTTTGTAGGCACCCAGGCAGTAATGAATGTTATTTCTGGGGAGCGATACGGCACAGTTCCAAACGAAATTAAAAAATACGTGCTTGGGTATTACGGGCGTTTGCTAGGTCCAGTAGACTCAGAGGTCTACAAGAAAATAATTGAGAATGGTTCTTCAGAAATTAGTGAGAAGCCAACCTCACCCAAGCCCATGATGAAGGACTTAGCTGCTCAGTATCCAAATGCAACAAAAGATGAGTTGTTGCTACGAGCTATGTTTGCTGGTAACCAAGTCGATGGAATGAAAGAGGCTATTGCCAATGGAGAATCTGGAGATGAGTACAATGGCGAATTAGTTTCTTTCATTAAAGGGCTTGCTGGTGGAGATGAAAAGCAAGTAAGTTTGTCAACTGGAAACTTTAAAGTTTCAATTTCACGTTAATTTTGAAATAAACAGGAGAATTTAAAATGAATGATCTAAACATTACCCTCAACGATCTTAAGCAACTGACAAAATGGGTAAAAGAAAGCAATGATATTCGTGAGCTATCGCTTTCGTATAATGGACTTGAGCTTTTCATTAGCCGTAATGAAAACACACATCGTCCAGCTGTTAGTGAAACTCCAGTAGCCCTACCGGCAGCAGCCCCTAAGACTAATACGTCAAAAAAAGTAGAAGTTAACGAAGCGGTTAGTGTAGTACCAACTGAAACGAAGGCATCGTCAGAAAAAGATATTTCTGTTGGTGAAAATGAGCATTTAATTACAGCACCAATGGTGGGTACTTTTTACAAATCGCCTAAGCCTGGTGCTCCTGCATTCGTTGAAGTGGGGCAGGAAGTAACTTCAAAGACAATTGTATGTATTATTGAGGTTATGAAGCTCATGAATAACCTTGAAGCTAAAGTGAATGGCCGCGTAAAAGAAATTTACGTTGAAGATCAGCAGCCCGTAGAATTTGGTCAGCCCATTATGCTTATTGAAAAAGAATAATATTTTTTCTAAAAATAGGTTTTTTTATGTTAAACAAAATAAAAAGTGTCATGATTGCAAATCGGGGCGAAATTTCGCTCCGTATAGTCCGAGCTTGTAAAGAGCTCGGTGTGAAAAGTGTAGCTGTGTATTCAGAAGCTGATAAAGATACTTTAGCCGTTAAACTGGCTGATGAGTCGGTTTGTATTGGACCTGCTTCAGCTCAAGCAAGTTACCAAAATCAGGATGCAATCATTAGCGCTGCTTTAGCATTTGGAGTAGATGCTATCCATCCTGGATATGGATTTCTATCCGAGAAAGCTGATTTTGCAAGAAAGTGTGAAGAAAATGGCATAATTTTTATTGGGCCATCTGCAGAAATTATTGGAAAGATGGGTGACAAAATAGAAGCTAGGAAAATTGCAGATTCCGCTTCTGTTCCTACAATACCTGGATCCGATGGAGTCGTTAAAGAATTTAACAAGGCACTTGAAATAGCTGAGAATGTCGGATTTCCATTACTCATAAAGGCCTCTGCTGGCGGTGGTGGTCGTGGCATGAGGGTTGTTAAGTCAGGAGATACCTTAGAGCAAGATCTTAACGAAATAATGTCAGAAGCAGAAGTGGCTTTTGGTGACTCATCTGTTTATATTGAAAAATACTTAACAGATATACGTCACATTGAAGTACAAGTGCTTGCTGATGGTAAAAAATGCATTCACTTGGGAGAGCGTGATTGTACTGCTCAGCGTCGTAACCAAAAATTAGTGGAAGAAGGGCCCTCTCCAGCATTAAGTGATGAACAACGTAACGAACTTTGTCAATCGGCTGTACGCCTAGCTGAAAAAGTTAGTTATAAGAGTGCAGGCACAGTTGAGTATGTTTTTGATAATATTGAAAGAAAATTTTATTTTATAGAAATGAACACTCGTGTTCAGGTTGAACACCCTGTGTCAGAGATGATTACAGGAATAGATATTATTAAAGAGCAAATTAAAATTGCTGATGATCAGTCGTTGGAGATTGAACAAAAAGACATTGTTCTTAATGGCCATGCTATAGAATGCCGCTTGAATGCAGAAGATCCTGAAAATGGATTTATGCCTTGTCCTGGTACGATTACGTATTACCGCCCACCAGGTGGATTTGGTATTCGTATGGATAGCCATTTGGAAAGTGGCTATAAAATACCTCCCTACTATGATTCGATGATTGGCAAGTTAATTTGTTGGGGCTATGATCGAAATGAAGCCATCATTAGAATGACAAGAGCGCTTTCAGAAATGGAAGTTCAAGGCGTTAAAACTACGGCAAAGTTTCATAGTAAACTGATTAATAGTGAACAGTTCAAGTCAGGAGACTTTAATACTGTTTTTGTTGCCAGTTTGCTTGAAAAGAAGCGTTAAATACAAAAACTAGGATTATGAAAATGAAGATGATCACAAAAAAAATTAAACATTGTGCAATTGCACTGGCTGTAGCTAGTACAGCAGGCGCGGGCTTCTCTTCAGAAGTAGAAGCACAAGAGCTAAATATGCTTGCTGGCTATCCTTCTAATTTTGCATGGTATCGCGAAATCGGCCCATCTTTTATCGAAATGGTCGAAGAAATGTCTGAAGGAAGTATTCAAATTAATGTACAGGGGCCTGATGTTGTACCGACATTTGAACAACTTCAACCTGTTCAAGCTGGTGCATTTGATTTGCTGTTCACCCATCCTGCTTATCATTCAGGTACGACGGCAGTCGGCCTTGCTATTGATGCTATTGACGTAGACCCCGTTAAGCGTCATGAGGAAGGCATCATTGAGTATATTGATCAGCACTACCAAGAGCGTGGATTAAAGCTGATTTCAGCTCCGTCAACAGGCACCAAGGGGTTCCGTTTCTATCTTCGTGAACCCATTACTGGTGAGCCAGGTCTAGAAGGACGCCGTATTCGTGGAACTGTTTCGTACCAATCTATGATTGAGGAACTTGGTGGTGCTCAAGTAAATATGCCTGTTACGGATATTTATACAGCATTACAACGAGGGGTTATTGACGGTGCAGCTTGGGGGTTAACTGGCGCGAGTGATCTTCAGTGGCATGAAATTATTGAGTACATGACAGATCCTGAGTTTGGCCAGGTCGGAGTCATGATTTTTATGAATCTTGACCGTTGGAATGCTCTAGATAGTGATGCACAAGAAGTGCTTATCGAAGCAGGTAAGCAAATTGAAATTGATTCTGTAGCCCATTTTGATGCATTACAGGAAAAAGAAGAAGATTTCCTTATTGAAAATGGGATGCAGATTACTTCATTTAGCCAATCAGAGTCTGATAACCACGAGCGTCTTTGGGCGGAAGGCGTCTGGAAAGTAGCTGAAGAGCAAAGCGGTGATGATGCTCGCCAACTACGTGAAATGGCAGTATCGGCTGATATGTCTTACTAATATTTACTAAACTGTGGCTGGGTATTTCTCAGCCACATCAAGGTCTTTAGTTATGTTTATAAAAATTATCGACAGTGTTACTAAAGCCAGTTTTTTTGTAGCGTCCTTAGCTTTAGCATTAATTGTTATTATTTTCTGTATGGAAATAATAATGCGCTATTTCTTTGCAGCTCCTACCTCATGGGGGCCAGATACGGTTACTTTTCTTTTTTGTGCTTCCTTAATGCTAGCAATGCCTGAAGTAACGCGGGAAAATAGCCACATAGCTGTCTCGATTATACTGGATTTTTCTCCGCACAGCTTTGCACAAAAATTTAAGCTAGTGCTTTATGCTGTATCTTTTTGTGTTGTTTCTTATGTTTTCTACGTATCAATGATAGAGTTTGTGCGTTTGTTTGAAACTGGGATTAATACACTAGGCTCATTTCGCGTTCCTAAGTGGATAGTATTCGGCTTTATACCTTTCGGCCTCGGGCTGTCTGCTATTCAATTTGTTGTTTTAATAAAAAAACAATTGTCTGAAAATCTTGTGTATAAGAAAGGAGCTTAAAATGGAATGGTACACGATACTTGCGGTTTCTTTTCTATTGCTATTCGTGCTGATGGGGACAGGGCTGCCGGTTTTTGTTGCTTTCTTAATCGCTAACGTTGCTGGTGTCTTAGTGACATTAGGAGAAAGAGGGTTCGGCATGTTTAGTAATAGCATGTACGAAACTTTAACCTCAGAAAGTTTTGTTACTATTCCACTTTTTGTTCTTATGGGCGAAATATTATTTAGATCTGGGTCTGTTGATGTTTTGTCAATCGCCCTTGATAAATGGATAGGTAAGGTCAATGGTAGGATGTATTACTTAGTTATTGGGCTGTCAACTATTTTTGGTGCTTTATCTGGTGCAGCCGCAGCAGTAGCTGCCATGCTGGGGCGCTCTGTTTTACCTAAAATGCAAAAACTAGGTTATGACACAAATTTAACAAATTTCACCATTCTTGGTGGCGCTTCTTTAGCTCCAATTATTCCACCCAGCTTGTTAGTAATTGTAATAGGCTCATTAGTGCGTGATACCTCTATTGCTGGCCTTTTAATAGCAGGGATTATCCCAGGACTCCTAATATCATTTATTCTTTTTCTATATGTATATTTTAGCATTTCACGTAAACCTGATCTTTCCCCATCTAGCAGTGAAGAAGTGGAGACCTATTCTTTAAGAGAAAAAATGAAGGAGCTTGCTAAAGTATCTCCTTTCTTTATTGTTATTTTTTCTGTTATGGGACTTATTTTATTGGGTGTCGCTACACCTTCAGAGGCTGCTGCTACTGGAGTTGTAGGAGCTGCTATCACTGCAGCTATATATAAGTCTTTTGATCTTAAAATGTTGTGGGATAGTTTGCAGTCTTCCGCAAAAATTAGCTTAATGATTATTATCATTGTCGCTAGTTCTAAACTTTTTGGGCAGTTACTTTCTTTTATGGGAGCTACGTCAGGCTTAATTAACTTCGTAAGTACGCTTGAGCTTAGTGATTGGATGATGTTTTTTATATTAATGCTCATTCCTTTTGTACTGTGTATGTTTATAGATCAATTTGCTTTCATTTTGTTAGCAATCCCTTTGTATGCACCGGTTGTAAGTGCATATGATTTTGATCCTATTTGGTTTTGGACTATCTTCTTGATAAACTTGACTGTCGGTAGTTTAACCCCGCCTTTCGGTTATACGCTTTTTGCTTTAAAAGGTGCGGCAGATAATGTATTAATTTCAGACGTATATAAAAGTGCATGGCCAGTTGTTGCTTTGTTTATGGCATCAATTGCAGCGTTCTATTTCTTTCCGTCAATTATTACTTTTCTGCCAAATCTTCTTTAATTAAGAGAAGGTTAAGTGTTAATTTTAAAATTAACTAAAATTATTTCCGTTGCTTTGTATAAGCAGGAGGAGTAGCGATAAGACCCTCCTGCTTTTTATTTTAAAAATTGAGTTATAATCTGGTGCAGTGTCGTTTTTAAGTTAAGAATCGAATTGTCAAATGGATACGGATAGGCGTTGCTATCGGGAGTACATCAGTAATAATAGGCAAGAGGTAAAGAGCAGTGTATTATCTGAGAGCTATACTTTTGGAAAGCCTATTAAAGTGCGTACCAGTGTTAGTGATCACTTTTGAAATCGACGATCGATTGCTGGCAATTCGCTTGATTTTGGTCAGTCCGTGTTGGTTTAAATTCGAAAGTATTTATTTCATTGATTATTCTGGCGGAATTTACCAAAATTTTCAGCGATATGCATACAAAATAACAGACTTGGTGTTGGAAACTATAGAGGTTAATTCGATAACCGGACTACCAGCGCAACTACCACAACAAATTTAAGGCATTATTCTGCCAGTTTTTCAGAAGTGATCCTAAAATTATTGTTGCGCTATCCAAGGTAGGTGCTTATCTTAATATTTGTATTAAGGAAGCTCTGAAAAGTCACTACCATCAGCAATAATACGGCTATCGTCAACTGCATAGGATTCAGTGCTTCCATGGATCAAATCGCCTGCTCCGAAGCCGAGTACCAGAACAAGAAGCGAAAGACCCGCTGCGAAACCTTTCTGGAGCGGATGGACAAGCTGATCCCCTGGACGCAGCTGGAGAAGAAGGTAGCCCGTTATTACCCCAAGGGCGAGAGCGGGCGGCCTCCGTATCCGTTGTCTGCCATGCTCCGCGTCCATTGCATGCAGTTGTTTTACAACCTGAGCGATCCGGCCATGGAAGACGCCCTCTACGAGATCGAGTCCATGCGCCACTTCGCCGGTTTGAAACTGGACCGATTGCCGGACGACACCACGATTCTCAAGTTTCGCCATTTCCTGGAACGCCACGGCCTGGGCAAGGTGCTGTTCCAGGAAGTGAACAACCACCTGGAGAAAAATGGCCTGATGCTGCGCGAAGGGAGCATTGTCGACGCCACGATCATCTCTGCGCCTAGTTCCACCAAAAGCAAAAAAGGCGAGCGGGATTCGGAAATGCACCAGACTAAAAAAGGTAGCTCTTGGCACTTTGGCATGAAAATGCACATAGGTGTCGACGATAAGCTTGGGCTGATTCACAGCATCGAGACCACGGCTGCCAATGTCCATGACATTGTGCCTGCCGATAAGCTCCTTCATAGTGAAAAGCAACGCGTCTTCGGTGATGTCGGTTACCTGGGTATTCAAAAACGCGACGAGCACAAGCACCGCAACGATGTCTCTTGGTATATTGCCAAACGGCCTGGCACCCGCAAGAAGCTAGATGCCAGGCGACAGAAAGTCAAAAAAATCAAAGCCAGTATCCGTGCCAAGGTGGAGCACCACTTTCGGTACATCAAACAAGTTTTTGGTTATGGCAAGGCTCGCTATCGTGGACTGACCAAAAACACTCAGCGCCTGCACTGGCTGGCTGCGTTCAGCAACCTGCTGATCAGTGAGAAATACCTATGGGAATAGGGCGATTGCGCCCGTTTTCCGCTCAATGAGCGGGAAAGGGGCAAAAATACACAAAGAACGGGAGAAGCGTGTCTGCATTTTCGATTTTTTGTTGGCTCAAGTGAGCGTTGATGAATATCGACAGTTATTCAGGTCTTCCTTAAAAATATTTTTTGATATTGAGGTAATTATGATCATAGAGAACAACTTTAATATTTTGGTTGATGTTAATAATAACTATAATTTGCATGTGAGGGAGTTTTTCGATGATGAATGTTTAGACATAGATAAACGACCATTAATTTTGATACACGGAGCGACAATTGCATCCGAGCTTTGGGTAAATGATCATAAAGATGTATCTTGGTGCCATCAACTAGCTGAAAAAGGTTTTAGGGTTTTTACATATGACTCTCTAGGTTTTAGAATGTCACGAGTAGAAAACTATGATCATTTGTCTATTTCGGACACGAGAGTGAGTAATACATCAGTTTTCTTGGCTAATATAATTTCATATGTTCAGAATCGTACAGGAAAAAGAACAGTTGATGTAATTTCATGCTCTTGGGGGACAGTAGTTCTAACCAAATATTTTTCTTTATTTAAACAAGATAAAATAAATAAAGCAGTGTTTTTTGCACCAATTTATAATGATAGTAATGCTGGTATCTACTGGAAGTCGAAGTATGATGCGATACCGGAGAGTGGTGGTTGCAAGATAGGTTATGTCTTTGTTGAAAAAAAGAATTTTATTAAAAGATGGGATGAAGAAATTCCTTTTAATAAAAAAACAACATTGAGAAAAGAAAAGGTTTTAGATTCTGTTATTAAAAATACCTTGAAAAGTTCTATTTCAATAGGAGAAAGCTTTATAGTCCCCACAGGCCCATTAGCTGACTTATATGATATCTTTTCTGGTGAAAAAGTCCATAATCCTGCTGCTATTAATATTCCTTCTTTGGTCATAAGAGCTGAGCATGATTTGACCTCTACTTATTCTTCTTCAATTAATTTTTATAATGAAATCGGTAGCGAGGATAAGAAATATTTAAGCATTCCCAGTGGTTCGCATTTTGCTATTTTAGAAAAGAAATTTTCTCTTATATTTAGTGAGGTTGTACAGTTTCTTAAATAAATATTAAATTTAAATTCCAGTAATAAATTTTATTTTGTTGTGCTATTAACGGTGTGCTTTAACCTTGTTTTGGATAGATTTTTTAAGTGGATCCTCGACTTTATTAAATTTTTTAATTATTTGCATTTTGCGAGGTATTGCCCTAGATTTCCTATAAAACTCAAAATTTATTGGCTTAGTGCCAATGTTTTATAGTTCTGAATCATTGCCTAATTAAAGAGGATCAGTGATCATTCCCGCCATCGCTGATGTTGATGGCTACCGTTTTCTCAGTTCAAATCGTAACGCAGTGATACATAATCACACATATCCATTGCAAGATGTAGCGTAGAGAGGATATTATTTTGTTCGCTATTCGAACTATATTGATTTCATCATTCTAGTTAGTGCTAATTAAATTAATCAAAGCTAAAGTTTGCAGGTAAAACATGGACAGCACTTCACAGGGTAATCCGTTACAACCAGCTGATCGCGACTATGTATCAGCTCTCGCTAGTGGGCTTGATATCATTATGGCATTTGATAATGCCCATCCGCGTATGACCCTTAGCGAAGTAGCCGAACGCACAGGGATGAACCGCGCCAAAGCACGCCGTTTTCTACTCACACTTCATGCTCTTGGTTATGTATATAAAGAACAGCGTTACTTTGAACTGGCACCTAAGGTATTGCAGTTAGGGTACTCTTATCTAGCGAGCAATAATCATCGTAGCGTTATTCAGAAGTTCCTAGAAAGGATTACTGCCCAGTGTGGGGAGTCATCCTCACTCGGTGTGCTAGACGGCGATGAAGTGATTTATCTGGCTCGCTCTTCAGCTCCGCACCGATTGATGGCAATTACGCTATCAGTAGGCACGCGCTTACCTGCCGCACATACATCAATGGGTCGTGTACTACTTGCACAGTTATCTAACCAGGAACTCGACACATATCTTAATAATTTACCCTTAAAGCGCTATACCGATAAAACTATAATTGACACTCTCACTCTCAAGAACTGCATCAAAAAAGTACGTAAGCAGGGTTACGCCATTGTAGACCAAGAGCTGGATTCAGGGCTTCGCTCACTAGCCGTGCCAGCTTTTGATGCTAACGGAAAACTGCTTGGCGCAATTAATATCAGTACTAACGCTGTTCGTGTCAATATTTCCACCTTACTAAAAACCTACTTACCAATTTTACAAGAGACTGCATCAGAAATCTGTACTTCAATTACTTCTTAAATGGTGTTTAAAAGTTATCAGGATATACAATGGCGGATGCAGACTCTGAGTGCAACACACTCATTGATGGTTGATGAGCTTTCACGGTACTTAGCCATCAGCTCGCTCATCACTTCTATTGGACATTTAAAATCAAAGCATTTTCGAGGCCGCATATTCAGCTCCAAGGCAATAGCGTCCAGCTCTTCCGTAAGCGCGCCATAAAACCCATCTACCCACCTTAACGTTGGCTGATCACACTGATGGTCTCTTTGATTTTGGAGATCATCATGAGCCGCGAACTCAATTCCACTCAAGCGTTTTGGTTAGGCCACCTTGTAATGACCCCCTGGTTTTTGCTCACCTCAAGCGACTAATGCCGGGTGAGCTTTGGGTGCCACATAGCCCAGGGACTGATGCGGCCGCTCTTCATTGTAATACCGGATCCAGCGACCGATGACGGCTCTTGCCTGGCCTAGTGACTCGAAGCGATGAAGCCAGATGCATTCTTCCTTCAATGAACGGAAGAAGCGTTCTACGAGGCCATTCTGCTCTGGCGTGTACGGCGTCGTGAACTCCTGGCTCAGGCCATACGCCTTCACCGTCGCCGTGTAGTGCCGGCTGCTGAAAACCAGCCCGTTATCCGAGCGTAGCGCCAGAGGCTGATGGACTCGTCCCAGAGCGCCGAGTCGCTGGATCAGGGCCTCTTCCAGGGCGGCTTCCGCTGTATTGCTGCTGCCATTGTCCGATAATCGCCAACCGAGGATCTCCCGCGTGCAGCAGTCAATAATGACTGCCAGGCTGGCCCGTCGATCCTTGCCGCACCAGACGTGAGTAAGGTCAGTGGCCCAGCGCTCATCAGGCTGCGTGGTCACTGATGGCAAGCTCTTGGCACGAGGCCGAAAACCTTGGGGACGCTTGCGCACCTGCCAGCCCTTGAGCTGCAGGATGCGCTGTACGGGTTTGCGATTCTCGCCCAGGACACAGGCCAATCGTCGATAACCATACGTAGGGAAGCGTTCCAAGGTCAGCTTTACGCGCGCTTCCAGCTCTGTATTGATCAAGCGCTGCCGTCTCCTGGGCCGGTAATAGACGCTCCGCCTGGGTACACCTAGCCAGCGACAGAGCTTGGATAGCGATACCGAATGGCCCTCGTTGGCCAATTCCGCCTGCAACGACACTACGAGTTGTCGTCCTCGTCGAGCAGGCGGCGCCACTTTTTTAATGCATAGATCTGCAGGTGAGCCTCGCCCAGCGCCTCCTTGGTTTCCCGCAGATCGGATTCGTACTGCTCACGGATATCCTTGGGCCGGGCTCGGAACCCGTTCTCCATGTTGCGTTTGGCCTCTTCGATCCAGCCCTCGACTTCGGAGACGGTGAGGTCATGCTGTCGAGCCACCTCAGCGACGGTGGTCTTGCCCTTGAAGATATCCATGACCACGGCGGCTTTACGCTTGGCGGTCCAGCGTTTGACGGTGGGTTCGTTGCTCATCTCGTCCTCCTGATAGCTGCACTATAGCCTGTGCAGCTTTGGAGGGGGTCACTTCAACCTGTCTTATGCCGCCGCGTTGCCGCTGCCGTTAAGTGCGTATGCTCAAGCGCAAGCCGTGACGTTCGCCGACCTGATGGCGTGGGAAAAACGGTTAATCGTGCAAGGCTTCCCCGTGCCTCCGCGTTGTCGTCCCGCACGGTTTGTCGCGGTGGAGGTCGTCACATGATTCGTCCAGGCACTGACCTAAAGATCTACCTGTGCCCAGAGCCCGTCGATATGCGAAAGCAAATCGATGGCTTGGCGCTGTTGGTGCAGGAAGCCATGGCCTTGAACCCGTTTGATCAAGCGCTGTTCGTGTTCGGTAATCGACAGCGCGATAAAGTGAAGCTGCTATTCTGGGAACGTAAGGGCTTTGTGGTGTGGTACAAGCGCTTGGAACGTGAGCGGTTTAAATGGCCCACCCACCTGAAGGACGAGACCGTGACGTTAACCGGTCAAGAACTTAACTGGTTGCTGGATGGCTATAACCTGAAGGCTATGCAACCTCACAAAGCGTTGAATTTTCAGCGGGTTGGATAGCCGTAACGCTCCTATGTTGGTGACGTTTTTGGTACACTAGGCAGTATGAAAAACACCAACGCTTCCTCACCGACGGTCACCCAGCTTGAGCGCAAGCTGGCTGCTGCTGACGCTGAAAATGCGCGGCTGTTGGCGTTGATGGAGAAAAAAGAAGCGCAGTGGGAGGCCACCAAACAGTCGCTGTTTGAACAGTTCCGGCTTGCCCTGGAACGTCAGTTCGGCCCCTCTACCGAGAAGTACCGTGTCGACCAGCAGGATCTTCTGATCAATGAAGCTGAAGTGGCGGTTGACGAGGAAGACGGCGATGCATCGGCGTGCGACACCACGGCTGATGACGCGACGACCGACACCACCATGCCTGTTAAGCGTCGCCCGCGCGGCGGGCGGGTGGCGCTACCACCGGAGCTGCCGCGCGTCGAGGTGGTGCATGAATTACCCGATCATGCTCGCCACTGCCACGAGGACGGCACCGCGCTCAAGGTGATCGGTGAAGAGGTTAGTGAGGAACTGCACGTGGTGCCTGCCCGTGTTGCGAAGAGGGCGTCAACACGGCCCCAGCGCCGGCCAAGCTGTTGCCCAAGAGCAATGCCAGCGCCACGCTGCTCGCCTATATCGCGACGGCCAAATACCAGGACGCGCTACCGCTGTATCGGCAAAGCCAGATCTTTGCCCGCCATGGCGCCGAGATCCCCCGTAATACCCTGGCACGCTGGATGGTGCAGGTGGGAGAACGGATCACCCCGCTGATCGATACGTTGCGTCAACACCGCTTAAATGCCCCGCTGATCCACATGGATGAGACAACGCTCCAGGTCAACCAAGAAACGGACCGTTCTGCCAGTGCCACCTCGTACATGTGGGTGCAGCGCGGTGGCCCACCGGGCCAGCAAGTCGTCTTGTTCGACTACGCCGCCAGCCGCGCCGGACGGGTGCCCGTTGATCTGTTGGGCGACTATGCGGGTCGCTTACTCACCGATGGCTATGAAGGCTATGCCGAGATCGTTCGCCGTAATGGAATCACCCATGCAGGCTGCTGGGCGCATGCCCGGCGTAAGTTCGTGGACGCCCAGAAAGTACAGCCCAAAGGCAAAACCGGCAAAGCAGACTGGGCACTGAACCAGATCCGTAAGCTGTATGGTGTGGAAAACAGGCGAAGGCTCTTGAACCCGACAAGCGTCAGGCGCTGCGTGAGCAGAAGAGCCGTCCGTTCATCGATCAACTGCGCACCTGGCTCGACAAGTCACTGGCCCAGGTGCTACCCAAGAGTGCGCTGGGTAAAGCCCTGCACTACTTGGACAAGCAATGGCCCCGCCTGGTCCGGTTCTTAGACGATGGCCTGATCCCGCTGGACAACAATCCGGCAGAGAACGCTATCCGTCCGTTCGTGGTGGGGCGTAAAAACTGGCTGTTCAGCCACACCCCGAGCGGTGCTCATGCCAGCGCAGCGATCTATAGCCTGATCGAAACCGCCAAAGCCAATGGTCTCTCGCCTTACGATTGCTTGCAGTATGTCTTCGCGACACTGCCCACCCTCGATGATGATGACCTCAACACGCTGCTGCCCTGGCAGTGGAAAGAGACATTACCGATCTAAACGCAGCCTGCATAGGTAGGGTTAATGGATCGTTTACCCGCGATGACGGTCCGCTGGCGTGACATACTGGATGCCACTGTGCAGGTGCTGTTCGTTGTAAGCCCGCTCGAACGCTAGCATCCATTCTCGTACCGCGCCCAGCGATACGAAGCCCTTGGTGGGCCACGCTGGACAGTATTTGACGGTACGGAACAGCGCTTCCGAGTAAGGGTTATCATTGCTTACTCTCGGCCGACTGTAAGACATCAACATGACCAGCTCTGTTAGCCTCGCTTTGAGCGTATAGGAGGTCATCGGTGCTCCGTTATCAGAGTGCAGTACTGGCGGCTGATGTCAGCAACCCTCGCAGCAAGGCACGTTCCAAAAGCTGTTTAGCCAACTCGCTCGATTCCGTATCGTGGACTTCCCAAGCAATGATTTTGCGGCTGTAGATATCCATGATCAGGTAAAGATACCAGTGCTGACCTCGCACAACGGAGGCACAATAACTGATGTCCCAGCTCCAGACCTGGTTTGGCCCTGTAGCCGTAAAGCTGGTCGGCTCGGGGACTGAACGACGTGGTTTCATACGGCCACGATGGTGCTGCTGATGATGCTTTTTCAAGACCCGATAAAACGACGATTCGGAGGCCAGATAGACGCCTTCGTCGGCCAATAAAGGAACGATTTGAGACGGCGGCAAGCTCTGATGCTCGGGGCGATGGCACGTGTTCAAAATGGCTTGCTCTTCCTCATGCGTCAGCTGATGCGGCTGCCTGCTTTGCCCTGCATGCGGACGCTGATCCTCGACAATAGCGCCGCGCTCAGATCGCCACCGCTTCAGTGTGCGTTCGCTTATGCCAATCACGGCAGCCGCTTGATAACGGGACGCGCCACCCACAACCGCTTCGTCAAATAGCGCGATGAGCCTTGCACGTTCCTTGAGAGGCGTTAGTCGTCCTCGCCGCTGTCCGGATCCTCGCCGTACAAGGCTTCGAGCTTTTTTGAAAGCACCAGCAACGACGTTGTTTCTGCCAGCACCTTGTCTTTGCGCCGTACTTCCGCTTTGAGCTGCTTGATGGTCTTTCGGTCTTCTTTGCGCTGTTTCTGCGCTGCTTTTGCCTGCTCTTCTTGCCGACCAGCTCCTTCGAGACAAGCGGCTTTTCATTGCTGGATTTGCTCGGGATAAAGGCCTTTTTCACGACAGTAAGCGCCAAGCTCTGTTTCTGACATCGTCGCGGTTTCGATGACAACGGCTAGCTTGGCGTCAGGTGACCATTCGTTGTCGCCTTGGGTGTAACCCGGCACAGGCACTCCTTTTTCTCGACACTGTTTTAACCAACTATACAGCGTCGCGTTGGAGATGCCTTCTTCCGTTGCTACCGACGCCACACTGCGATTGTGGGGCGGCAATAACTTTTTCAGGATGGCGGCTTTACGCTCTTCAGAATAACGTGGCACATGAATTCCATACCGCTCCCTCTGGATTGAGTTTAGGCGATATCGCCAACCGGACAACTAGGCTGACAGAGGAGGCTACTCGCGTTTTATGCGTAGCCAAATCATTCAAACGAGCACATATTGCGCGTTGACCAAAGGTCAAATCTGGTAAAAAGCAGGACGCGAAAAAGTCACGGTGTGTGCCAACATTGTGACGACAAAAGACAAAGAATGGCGTTAATTGGTGTGATAGTGAAGAGTTAGAAAGCATTTATTTTGTTTTAAGTAATTGTTTTTTAAAAAATTTATGATTTTTTGGCGATGAGGAGGAAGGATACGTATGCGACTGAAACCGGCCTCCGAAGCCGAAGGTCGCAGGTTCAATTCCTGCCTTTCTCGCTGAGCCTTTATTCTGGGCAGATGTGCACGACCCCCCAGGCCATTTATGTGCCAAAGAGCGGCATTGAAACACTGGAAGGCCATTTGAGCTTTGACGATGTGGCAGCAGCGCTTGCGAAAGCCGTTCAAGCATTTCTGAGTGACAACGACCGAGCCTGCACGGTGTTGGGTGCCCTCCAATCGCCCGTGACGGAAGCCAGGATTGATAAATGCCGCGGCTTGGGTGAAATAGTGCTGGATAGCGAGCCGCGAGAGCACATTCAGTTCCCCAAAGCACGCACTCATACGCCGCTTATTCTCAAGGTGGGGGCAGAGCAAAAGGCCGCCTATAGTGAGGAGCGCTTTGGCCCCATAAGCTTCATCGTCGCGACGGAAAGTACCGCGCATAGTATTGAGCTGGCGCGTGATGTCATACGGGAAAAAGGTGCGATAACCCTAGGTGGTTATACAACCGACGAAACAGTAGCCGAGCAGTTCGAAGAACTTGCTATGGAGGTAGCAACCCCGCTCTCGCTGAATTTGGATGGAGGGTTATTTGTCAACCAGTCGGCTGCTTATAGTGACTTTCACGCCACTGGTGGAAATCCGGCGGCGAATGCCTCTCTGTGCAATCAGGCCTTTGTTGCCAGCCGCTTCGTGGTGGTGCAAAGCCGCCGCCACGGTCAATCTAACTAACGGAGAACGTTATGCCTTATTATCGACTTGAAGGGGTAACACCGGTGGTGCATCCGACGGCTTATGTTCACCCTACTGCAGTATTGATCGGGGATGTGATTGTTGGGCCCAATTGTTATGTGGGCCCAGGAGCAGTCATGCGCGGTGATTTTGGTCGATTAGTGCTTGAAGAGGGAGCGAATCTTCAAGATACCTGCGTGATGCACGGCTTTCCAGGCTGCATCACGAAAGTCGAGAAGGATGGTCATATTGGTCATGGTGCTGTCTTGCATGGCTGTGTCATAGGGCGTGATGCCATGGTTGGCATGAACGCAGTAGTGATGGACGGAGCCATTATTGCTGAGCGATCTATCGTTGCAGCGGCTGCGTTCGTCAAGGCTGGTTTTGAGTGCGCCCCCCAGTCGCTAGTGATGGGGGCTCCTGCAAAGGTTAAGCGAGAGTTGAGTGGCGAAGAGTTTTCATGGAAACAGGAGGGTACTAAAGAGTATCAGCGCTTAGTGACGCGTTGTCGTGACAGCTTAGAACCCTGTGAGCCGCTGGCTGAACTGGACGCTGATCGTCCTTCTTTGTTGGCTGGTGATACTCAACCCAAGCAGCAAACATTGGAAAAATCACCACGTGTATGATTTTTAAATAACATTCTTCCTCGCCCTAGTATTCGTTGAATGTTGGGGCGAGAAACATCAGCAAAAATCCGCGTGAACCCTCGCCCACTCGGGCGTATAGGGAGCAGTCACTCTAGTCCACCGAAACGCTGATAGAAAGCAGGGCCCGGAGCGGGTAGAGGACCTTCGGCCGTTTCCAAATGCTTGTTTAGCCATATCTCTGTACGTTGGTACAACAAGCGGTAGAGGTTTCGGCACAATTGATGTGCATAACGGCCTTCCCATGAAGTGGGCAAAAGCTCATCAGGCAGGAGGGGGTCTCGTAGCTGTACTTTACGATATTCATGTATAAGTAGCGTTCGAGCAATAAAGGACTCTTCTTGGCTTAAGTCATTGTCCGTATTTAAAGCATTCCAAAGCGGGCGGAATTTGGTTAGAAAACGATGATAGAGTTCGGCCAATTCGTCAAGATTCCAACTCTCCCTTACTTGCTGGCGCATGGGTTTGCTTGTCATGGGCTCCATAGTCTGAGTTTGCATGACGATAGTATCATCTGCCGCATTTAGCTCTTGTAATGCCACCATGGTTTCAGCCCTTGATAAAACAGGGTGAGCCAGCACGCCTTGAGAAAAGTTACCGAACCCTAACCATTCGAGCTCGTCCCGAATTTGCTGGCGCTTCTCTGGAGGTAACTGTGTTAAAAAGGCAAGCGTCCATTGGCCCGACCAAGATGGCTGTGCTCCGTGGTAAACACGCTTGAAGGCTTGCTCAAAGCGACGCCGCCCAGGGCCACTTAATCGATAATAGCTTCGGCGGCCTACCTTTTCACCCTTCAGCCAAGTCTCATGAGTTAGCCGATAAACGGATGTGCGCACCAATCGTTCATTGATGCCGATCGGTTCTACAAGCTTGGAGAGGCTTCCTAGCCATACAGTACCGCCACGGGGGACGATAGAGTCGCCGTAGATAGTGATAATGAGCGACCCCGCACGAAGGGGGCGACGCTTCTGAAAATCATCAATAAGGGTAGCGACACAATCTTTCGCGGCTGACATGGCGATGGCAGAGTTCCTTTGCAATTTAGCTGCCAAAAAAAGACAGAAAATGTTAATGATCAGAAGTAATAGTGTATCACTATTTTTTTTGAGGGGCATATCCCCTTGATAATAGGCATTTACTATCACCCTAAAATTTTAAAAAATGGGGTTTTATGTATCGAATGCTAGGCGGGTGTTTGCATGTGTGCTTATTGCCCTTCACGGTAGTATGCTTTTGCTCAGTAACAGTGGGCATCAGCTGACAGCACCATGGTTTGTGCGCTTAATTAGCTGCAAGCTATTCGGTATTCGATGCCAAACCGCATCAAATCTTTCAAAGCAGAACATCACAGCCTCAGTCACCAATCAAAAATGGATAAGTCACATTTTTGGCAAAAGACGAAGGCTGGATTAACCTAGTAGTGTTCAAGATGATCATCACAAGGTTGTTCCACCTATAACCGGGTAACCCTATCATGGCAAGAATGTCCGGAGACATAAGCCTCGTATTAATAGAAAATATGCTTGAAGGTGACGATGAGATGGTCACCACCGTCTGGCGCGCTTGGGCGCTAAGATACTGTATGGCAACGTAAGTAAGATAGGTGGTGTTCTTCGGGTTTTTCAGTAGGTCTTTCGCCCTTACAAAAATCTTTGCTGCTAAGGTGCTTTATTCATCCAAATTCTTCATTGGCGTGGCTAAGCCTCTTTTCCTCTTACTCCTAGCATGGTTTTTCCAGGCAAGCTGGTTTGTTGGTGGTGAGTTAGCCCTTTTGGCTTGCTTTCGATTGAGTAGTTGAGAGTGTTTTTCTAAGTAAAAACCCTGGCGTTTTGGGTTGCGACATCAAAGAAGTAGGCGCTGCTACACAGAGCAGGTGATTTGCGGTGTGATGAAAATTGGCATTATTTCAATTCGTAACTTTTTGAAATAATTGGGTTTGTTTTTTGATTTTCTTTAATTTAAGAGATGCTTATAATGTTTTGTGAAAATTTTATGTAAATTAGTTAAAGGATTGATTAGGCGTTATTTAATATACATAGTAACCATAATTGACATCATCTAGCTTAAGTTAAATAATAAAAGGTTAATGTGGGATGATTGGGGTTAGTGTGCTGTAGCTGTTTTTCATGATGAATGTGTTCGCATCAGCCCCATAGTAACGAATAGTAATGAAAAGTGCGGTTTATTAAGGCTTTGAGCGCTTTATTGAAAAATCAATGGCGTGATAGCTTAAAAGCGCTAAGACGCGTGTCAATACTATTTAAAAAAGGGGTTGCATATCCATGAGAAACATACGCATCCAACATAGCCTAACAGCAGCCATGTTATCACTGATTATTATGGTGATGGTGGTAGGTGCAATAGCCATCTCCTCCGCCCGTGATAGTTTAAGTGACATCAATGAAATAGCTGAACTGAGTGCAGACCAGGTTAATTCCGCCAATCGCATGGAAGTCAACCTGATGGAAATGCGTTTACGCATGGCGCGTTATATTGCTTATACCAATGCCGGGTTGCCTGAAGCGGCTACTGCCCTCGAACAGATGAGCTCTAGTTTGGAGTTGGCAGTGCAGCGGTTTGATGAGTTGGATGCGTACACCGTTACTGAGCAGCAGCGTCGTTACCCTTATTACCAAGAAGTGGTGACTCGTTTTCAAGAAATGGTAACCCCCACCCTACTGACGGCTGTTGAGTCTGGCGATGTTGCACAAGTGGCCGCTGAAGAGCAGCGCCTTGAAAATTCCGCCAGCAATATGACCTCTGCTACCCGCGATTTTGCGCGTTTTGCAGAGCAGTTGGCTGGAGAGATGCAAGAAGAGGCTGCTGCTATTAGCCAACGAATTATCTGGACAGTGGCGTTGGTTCTTATTTTGTCGGTACTGCTTTTTATTGGCCTACAAGTTGGGCTGCGTCGGTTTGTTGTTTCGCCACTCAGCCGTGCCGTTGCTATTTGTGAAAATATCTCTCAAGGCGACCTTACTAGCCATATTGATGATGAAGGGCGCAATGAGATTGGTAAGTTGTACAAGGCGATGCATGCTATGCAGGTTAAGCTAGCGGATATGATGGCGACCTTGACACAAACCAGTCAAATGGTGGCCAATAGCGCTCGAGAAATTGCTAGTGGTAGTGAAGATCTCGCTTCTCGAACAGAAGAGCAGGCGAGTGCGCTGCAAGAAACAGCCACTAGCATGGAACAGATGTCTTCCACGGTTAGCCAGAACAACAAAACGGCCGATGCGGCCAGCGAATTAACGGTCACCGCTTCTGCTAAGGCAGGGGATGCTAAGGAGGAAGTGCTCCAAACTACCGCTTTAATGAAGGATATGGAAGAGCACTCCAAACGCGTGCAAGATATTATTCAGGTCATTGAGAGTATTGCTTTTCAAACTAATATTCTGGCGCTAAATGCCTCGGTTGAGGCTGCCCGAGCCGGTGAGCATGGGCGTGGCTTTGCTGTGGTTGCGGGTGAGGTGCGCAAGTTGGCAACCAAAACGTCGGAGTCTTCAAGCCAGATCCGAAGCATCATTGATGATGTCGCGACCCGGATAAAAGAGGGTTCACAGCAATCGGAGCTTAGCGGTGAGGGGATAGAGACCACGGTTGATGCTGTTAAGCAGGTGAACGAATTAATGAGTGAGATCGCATTGGCGGTCAACGAGCAAGAGAGCGGTATTAGCCAAGTTAGCACCGCTATTAGTCAAATGGATTCAGCTACCCAGCAGAACGTTTCCTTAGTTGAGGAAACCAGCACGTCAGCAGCTTCGTTACAGGAAGAGGCTGATCGTTTAGCGGGCATTATCGCGACATTTAAGCTCAATTCGTCGGCTACCAGTGCGTCAGCTTCCGGTGGCACTTTGTCTATTGCATCAAGTTGAATGGTAAATTTTTGAGCCATTTAAAGTAGTGCCGGTGGGGCGGTTGACATAGGCGGCCGCGTCATCGGCTGTATGGGCCTACCAATCTAGGTAAGCGCTAACGAATGTTAGCGCTCTGCTTTATTACTATAGCAATCGGATTCTTTTGTGAAAAAACCGTTACTGGCAACTTTTAAGGAGAGCTTAAACAAGCATGATAGCTCGCACGCCTTACCGCACTATTTGAAGGCGCGCTATCATTCGCTGTTTACCTATCATCCAGATGGTATTTTCGAGTTAGATCTGAGCGGTACGGTGATCCATAGTAATTTGGCTGCAGCCCGTCTTACCGGTATCTCTATTGAGCAGATGGTGGGGGGCTCCTACTTTCAGTTTCTCCAACCCGAGATGCGTGTCATTGCCCAAACCGCGTTCAGCGCCACGTTAATGGGTGAGCATCAGAGCTACCATGCAGCAGGGATCGGCGAAGCTGGCCAAGCCCTGCAACTTGAAGTGACCCATGTGCCGATTATGGCGGATGGGCAATTAATCGGTGTTTATGCTATTTGCCGTGATATTACCCAGCATAAGCAAGATGAGTACGAGCTACGGCTGGTGAAGCGTGGTATTGAGGCTAGCCCAAATGGTGTAGTAATGGCCGATGCCACCGAGCCTCATCTGCCTCTTGTATATGTCAATAAGGCTTTCATGGACCTTACGGGCTACTCTGCCGATGAGGTGTTGGGGAGAAACTGTCGCTTTTTGCAGGGGGAGGGGACTAGCCCTGAGGCCATTGAGAAAATACGTCAGGGCATTACTCAGCATGAGGATGTGCAGGTATTATTACGCAACTATCGCCATGACGGCAGCCTATTCTGGAATCAGCTCTCGATCAGCCCTGTTTTTAATGAAGAGGGGGCTTGTACACACTTCATTGGTATACAGCAGGATATCACTCAGCAGCGTTTACAAGAGTCTCGCATTGCTTACCAAGCGTCCCATGATCCTCTCACTGGGTTGCCGAATTTAGGGGCGTTGCAAACACGCTTGGAGCACGCCTTTCAAAACTGTATAAAGCAGGGTCAAGAGTTGGCCGTATTCTATATTGACTTGGACGACTTCAAACCCGTTAATGATGCGCTGGGCCATAGTATGGGCGACCAGCTGCTCAAGATGGTGGCTCAACGTTTACTGGATACAGTGACTGCTGGTGCCCATGTGGCACGTCTCTCAAGCGATGAGTTTGTCGTGCTGATGGCACCTTTGCCCAGTGAGCATGAAGTGATTGCGCTCGCCAACCGGTTATTAGCCACCATTGCGCAGCCCTTTACGCTCTATCAGCACTGTTTGCATATCAGTGCAAGCATCGGGATTGCGTCGAATAAAGGCGGCGTAGTGAAAGCCCATCATTTGCTTCACCATGCCAGCCTAGCGATGTCTGATGCTAAGCGCCAGGGGCGTAATACTTGGCAGTGGTATTGCGGCGACTCAATCGACAATATTGCTGAACACGTCATTATCCGTCGTGAACTGCAAGAGGCGATTCAAGAGAATCAGTTTGAAGCGTATTACCAGCCTATTGTAGATGCGAGCACTGGGTGTGTACGCAGTGTAGAAACGCTAATCCGCTGGCATCACCCTAATAAGGGGTTGGTATCGCCGGGTGTGTTTATGCCTATTGCTGAGCAAACAGGACAAATTATTGCTATTGGTCGCTGGGTGCTTGAGCGTGCGTGCCACGATATTGCCCAGTTAAATGCCACGCGTGAAGATCCCCTTGTAGTGGCGGTTAATATCTCGCCTATGCAATTCCGGCGTAGCGGTTTCATGGACGAGATCAAAGAGGCTCTGCGTAATAGTGGCCTTCCCCCAAGCTTGCTAGAGCTGGAAGTGACAGAGGGCACCTTAATGTCCAATACCGAGCAAGCGGTTGCGCTGCTTAACGAGGTACGGGATTTGGGGATTAGCGTTGCGCTGGATGATTTCGGTACAGGCTTTTCAAGCTTAAGTTATTTGCGCGATCTGCCGATCAGCAAGGTGAAGCTTGATCGTCTCTTTATTAGCGGCATTTCACGCAATGTGAAAAATGCGGCCATCGTTCAGGGGGTCATTACTATGGCACACCACCTGGAGCTTTCAGTGGTGGCTGAAGGTATCGAAACGAAAGAGGAGCAGGTAGACCTGCAGCAGCGCCACTGCAACCTGTTACAAGGGTTCTATTTCTCAAAGCCTGTCCCCTTCGATGTTTTAAAGTACCTACCACCCATACTGACGCCGCTGTAGCTAGCTGTGTACCCTTTCCGTTTCGGTTGATCTGTTTATTTACATAACGCTAATAACAGGCTGTCTTATTGAGCAGCCTATTTCATGACAGGAAAATACGCCGTGCCACTGCGCCGTCTATATATTCGTCTACTGTTAGCCGTCAGCATACCGTTGATCTTAGTATCGACGACGCTACTGCCTATGCTGCACGTGCACATGGAGACACGAATCGATAGCCTTCATGCTGAGGCCAAAGCCGTACTGAAAGTGGGCCAAGAAGCACTGACCCGCGATATCAATGAAAGCCTTAATTACGCCCTGGCGATTGCCGAAATGCCAGCTCTAAGGCGCTACCTCGATGCACAACATGCATCACTTTTGACAGAGCCGCACTACTCGCTTAGCGAGCTCGCGCAGCTATCTAACTTTTTGGATACCCTTATTAGCCACTATCCCCGCTATACCAAGCTGGTGCTTATTGATAATCAAGGGTATGAAGTGCTGCGTGCGCCGCAGAGCGCAGAAACTGGCCCACGAGTAGCAGCTAATCAGCACGCTAAGACTGACTACTTCATAGAAGCGAGTAAATTATTACCTCGCGATCTGTATATTTCCCCGCCTGGGCATAATTTACAGTACGAGCTGTTTGGTGATGATGTTATTCCGGTGGTCAATGTTTCTACACCTATTTTTAGTGCTACCGGGGAAAGACAGGGCGTCGTCTTATTGAGCCTTAACTGGAATTACCTCACCACTGCTCTATATCAATCGATGCGGCTGGATCAAAGGGCGGATGCCGTGTTGGTAGATGCTCAGGGGCGCTGGTTGTTAAACAGTGCGACGACGCTGACGTTGGGAGCTGTTAACTTTGGCGGTAGCTTTGCCTCACTGGCTCCGCGGTATTGGCAGGCGATGCAGCAACGCAATGAGGGTAATGCGACCGTCGACAACCACTTATTGCGCTTTCAAACTGAAGATATACGCACCCAATCCTATCGTAGCTTAGCAGGCAATATTTTCAGTGAACCCTCTCACTATCCTTGGAAGCTAGGTGTGGTGCTCCCCCAGCCCTCCTGGCGCACCTTACTAGATGAAGAGACCATCGTGCTTTGGTTTTTGTTGCTGACCTATGCGGTTGCCGTAGCGTTTGGCATATTCTGGGCCATTAGCGGTCAGCGTCAGCGTCAGTTACGCCAAGCAGCACAGCGCCATGCCATTGAGGTAAGCGATTTATACGAAAATGCCCCTTGTGGTTATCACTCGCTCGACAAAAATGGGCGTGTGGTCAAAATGAATCGAACCGAGCTTAATTGGCTTGGGTATTCGGCAGATGAGGTGATCGACCGTATTGATTACCGTGAGCTGATAACACCTGAAACGCGTCATCAGTTTGATCAAGCCTTTGAAAACGTACTGCAGCATCAAAAAGGCAGTGCTGAATGCAGTCTTCGCACGCGAAGTGGAGAGCAGCGCCATGTGATGATTCAAGCGTCTGCATACCATCGTAATGAACGCTTTGTGCACTCACGGGCAACCGTTTTCGATCTGACAGAGCGCAAGCAGTTGGAAGAAAAGTTGCGCGCCCAAGCAATGACGGATCCGTTAACGGGTGTATTTAACCGGCGTTACCTGCAGTCTCAGGCAACCATTGAGATGGCGCGTGCGCGCCGCCACAATCAACCCATCGCGCTCATTACTATTGATATTGACCATTTCAAGCAGATTAACGACGACTACGGGCACGACGCAGGCGATGAGGTACTAAAAAACTTCACGCGGGTCGTTGCTGAACTTCTGCGTCAGGAAGATTTGCTGTGCCGGGTAGGCGGTGAGGAGTTTGCTATTTTGCTCCCGAATACCACGCTCACACAGGCAACACAGGTCGCCGAGCGGATACGTCAAACGGTCGCTCTGAACGCTGTCAATATAACGGAAGCCAGCTTAGAAAAAACGCTCTGGCTGACCGCCTCTCTGGGGGTTACCGCCCTTTTGAACAATGAGAAATCTTTAAAAGCGGCACTGAAGCGTGCAGATATAGGGCTTTACCAGGCTAAAGAAGGAGGGCGCAACCGAGTGATCGTCAACTCTTCTCTTTAACTAAGGAAGGTCTGAATAATTACCGATATTCGTCAACGCTCACTTGAGCTGATAAAAAATTGCAAATTTAGGCACTATTTTCCCGTTCTTTGTGCA
>NZ_JBITWC010000026.1:0-67370 GCF_044543515.1 Vreelandella lionensis
AAATACACAAAGAACGGGAGAAGCGTGTCTGCATTTTCGATTTTTTGTTGGCTCATGTGAGCGTTGATGAATATCGGCAGTTATTCAGACCTTCCCTAGCGTTCGATATGCAGTGGCAGCCGCTTCAGCGTTTGCTTGTGAGCGCCATAGAGGAGAACCGCCACTATCGTAGTGAGCGTAATGTCACTTTAAAACTCGATAACCCTTACCCGGAGAGTCAAGTTCGCGTGGATGGACAGCGCTTACAGCAAGTGATGGCAAATTTGCTCTCTAATGCAGTAAAGTTTTCACCGCAAGGGGGGGATGTCCATATCTTTGTTCAGCGGCAGCCACATAGGATTGTCGTTAATGTTAAAGATGAAGGGCCTGGGATTCCTGAGGCGTTTAAACCGCGTATTTTTAACAAATTTGCCCAGGTGGATGCCTCTGATGCTCGGGCTAAGGGAGGGACAGGTTTAGGGCTGGCGATCACGAAAGAGCTGGTAGAGCACATGGAAGGCAAAATGGGGTTCCATTCCGAAGAGGGGATGGGCAGCTGTTTCTGGTTTTCGCTTCCTCTCCATCCTTCCGAAACAGAAAGTGCTTTTGATGAGCATGGGGCAAGCAATGGCACGGTGCTGGTGATTGAAGATGATCCTTCTGTGCTCAGAGTACTTCAAGAGATACTACTGACGGCGGGCTACAAGGTAGATACTGCTATTAATGGTGCCATGGCACTTGAGAAGCTAGCTATTCATCGCTACGACGCGGTTACCGTTGATATTGGTTTGCCCGATATGAGCGGCTTTGACGTTATTCATTCGCTTCGTGAGCAGCAGGCAACGAGTCATACTCCTGTGCTAGTGGTAACCGGTAGTGTGGACCGTGGCCAAGTAGCATTAGAAGGCCACCTGGAAGATATCGCCTGGCTGGCAAAACCCATACAGACGCCTCATTTGCTTGCGCTATTACGTGAACAGATGCAGGCAAATCAGAAGCGCCTATCGCTCCTGCATATTGAAGATGATCCTGACCTACATGCGGTTATCCGCACGATGCTCAGTAAGCATGCCGATTGCGATCAAGCCGTGAGTTTAGCGATGGCACGCCGTTTTCTGCTAAAGCGTAGTTATGATGCCATTATCTTAGATATTGGGCTGCCTGATGGAGAGGGGTGGGAGCTTCTGGAGCAAATTCGCTATTCTCAGCCGAATGCTCGGGTTGTCATTCTTTCAGGGCAATCAATCAGTGAGGCAGATCAACATCGTGTTGAGACTGTTTTCCTAAAATCGCGCATTAGCCCAGCACAGCTATTAGAGGCTATTAAACAACGAACCCAATTGGCGCAGATGGTGAATAACGAATGAGCAGTTTAGAGCGTATTTTATATGTGGAAGATGACCCGGATATTCAAACGGTAGCAAAGCTGGCGCTAGAAGTGGTCGGTGGTTATAACGTCAAAGTATGCTCTTCGGGAGAACAGGCCTTGGAAGAGGCTGAGTTATATTCCCCCGATATGATTTTGCTTGATGTCATGATGCCTGGTATGGACGGGCCATCAACCTTAGCGAGGCTGCGTCGGTTACCAAGCTTGGAGAAGGTTCCTGTAGCGTTTATGACCGCCAAAGTGCAGCCGCATGAAGTTGATCAGCTCATTGCATTAGGTGCTGAGAGCGTGATTGCCAAGCCGTTTGATCCGATGACATTAGCACATCAAGTCCGCAGTCTCTGGGAGCAAGCGTGTGGTAAATAATGATCAGCAGTCGCTTGAGCATAAGCTGGCGCTTCTAAAACAGAGCTACCAGCGAAACTTACAGGCTGAGCTAACATCACTAAATCAGGTGCTGACCGACCTACAAGCTCATATCCGGGCTGCTCCGTTGGTGGAAGGTCAGGCGCGTGATCATCGTGCGCAATGGGACATGCTGGAAGATGTTTATCGGCGCTTGCATAAACTGGCGGGCTCTGCGGGCACGTTTGGTTTTGATGCTATTGGTCATCAAGCCCGTGCTTTGGAAATGAGCCTAAAGCGTTGTTTGGAGAATAGCGATAAAGGGCAGGTAGATTTACAGCTGGTCGATGTGGCCAGTAGCCAATTGCAATCAATGTTAACTGAGCTTGTACCTAGCTTACAGCAAACGCCAACAACAGAGATTAAACCAGAGACGGGTAGCTCCACCGTTCGCATCTGGTTAATTGAGGAAGATGCTGAGTTAGGCAGGCATATTCTTGATCAGCTAACAAATTTCAGTTATGCGGTGCGTCTATTCTCCTCAGTACCCGATGCGTGCAGAGAAATCAGCCTCGAGCCACCTGATATTTTGATTGTCGATGTGATGGCTGGCGTTGGGCACCTCTCGCCCTTACAGGCGCTAACGTGTCCACTACTGTTTATTAGTGATTGCGATACGTTCGATGCCCGTATCAGAGCGGCACAGCTCAATGCGCACGGCTATTTTCTAAAGCCGCTTAATATTCCGCAGCTGGTCAATCGGCTTGAGCAGCTATTGCAAGACCGCCAATCTCCCCCCGCACGTATTTTGGTTGTTGACGATGATCAGCAGCTAGCTGCGTATTATCAACTAGTGCTAGAAGCGGCAGGGATGCAGGTGCGCATACTTGATAACCCCCGGCATATTATTGATCAGCTAAACTCGTTCAAGCCGGAATTGCTGCTGATGGATGTGCACATGCCGGACTATGACGGACCTGATTTGGCCTCGGTAGTGAGGCAATACGATGAGTGGAGCAGCCTACCGATTGTCTTTTTGTCTGCTGAGATGGATTTGGGGAAACAAGTTGACGCGCTCAGTCATGGAGCTGACGATTTTCTGACCAAACCAATTTTGGCAGCCCAGCTGGTTGCATCTATTCGTGTACGGGTCACGCGCTCAAGAACGCTGTCTGCGCTACTCAATAAAGATAGTTTGACGGGACTTTTAAAGCACGCCAGCATCAAAAGTGCAGCCATCAATGAGATTGCTCGCGGCTATCGGCAGCACTATTCTGTCGTGGTCGCAATGGTGGATATTGATCACTTTAAGGCGGTCAACGATACCTATGGGCATGCGGTAGGAGATGTGGTGATTGCGTCAGTCGCTACCCTGCTGCGCCAACGGTTGCGCCAAACCGATATGATTGGTCGTTATGGTGGTGAGGAGTTTTTGATCGTCTTACCGCACTGTAGCGCAGAAGATGGCCGTAAACGGCTAGAAGATATCCGCGAGTATTTTTCACGACTTCGTTTTAACCAAGGGGAGCAGGAGTTTGCCTGCACCTTATCCGCGGGCATGGTATGCAGCGTCGATGTGATAGAAGAGGACCGTGAGAGGCTGCTTGTGGTGGCAGATGAAGCGCTTTACCGCGCTAAACGTGGTGGCCGCAATCAAGTTTGTCAGTAGGTATGACTCCTTATGAAGCAATGTGCCAACAAAATGCGCACCGTTGGTGCGCTTTGCAGTGAGTGAAGCCGTTTATTAATTTATGGATTTCCTGGTTTCTGATTAAGTGTTTGTTTTTTATATGTTAAAAATATAGTGGCACGCTGTTCGCTATATAAAAGGCAAGCGGCAAATGAATAGAGCTACCTAAGTTTGTTCTGGTGCTTTCCCTTCTTTGCCATGTCACTGCGGTTTAGCCGCGTGATACACCGAGTGAGCTGGCGTGCTCCACCTGGGTCCCCTTCGGGGGACTTTTTTTATGCCTGGCATTTGTGTTTGCCGGGGTGGTTGAAGAAAGCTATCAAATAAAGAAAACCTATATTAAAATTTCACAGGAAATTTGGAAACGGTGTTCGTATACTATACATTGTATAGGTAAGGCTGGTGTAAGCCAGCATTGTTCCCAAGTAAGTTGCAAGAGGATGACCCTGATGAGCAAAATGAAATTGATCACCGCTGCAATTGTTTCTGCGAGCGCCTTGGCAAGCCAGGCAGCGTTAGCATATGAAGCTGGTGATGTCTTTGTTCGCGGCGGTGTTGCCCAAACGGACACGGGCTCTGAAAACGGAAATGTGGGTACAGCAGGGCTAGACGTAGACAACGCGCGTGGTTTTACTTATGGCGCGGGTTACCTATTCAGCGACAAAGTTGGCGTTGAATTAAACAGCTCTGAGAAATTTGAACACGATTTAAGCGCAGCTGGTGCCAGTGCAGGTAGCGTTGATCGCTTGCCAGTGAACCTGCTGGTGAACTACTACCCCTTGGGTGGTTTAGACTCTAAAGTACAGCCCTACGTTGGTGTTGGCTTAAACTACACCAGCTTCTCCAGCGAGCCGACTGGTTTGAGCATTGATGAAAGCTACGGCGCGATTGGTCAGGCAGGTGTTGACTTGGCTGTAACCGACAACTTTATGCTAAACGGTTATGTTAGTTATGCTGATGTAAGCGCAGACATTAATGCTGGCGGCGCCACCATTGGCGAAGTCGATATGGAGCCTGTGACCATCGGCGGTGGTATTACTTACCGCTTCTAATCCAGGTTTGTAAGACACACGCCCGGCCCACTGATGTGAGCCGGGCGTTTTTGCATTGGTAGATCATTACTGCGTTAAATTATCTGAGCCGCTATCCGTCACCAGAATATTATCTTCAATGCGAATACCGCCGCAGACAGCGAGCTGATCAACCAGTGTCCAGTTGATGGGGTGGGACTGATTGCGCAGCGGCGCGATCAGCATGGGAATAAAGTAAAGCCCTGGTTCAATGGTCACTACCATGCCGGGTCGCAGCGTGCGGGTGAGGCGAAGGGCAGGGTGAGCGTCAGGTGCCGGTGATGGTGTGCCGTCTGGCTGCATTAACCCGGCCACATCATGTACCTGAATACCCAATGAGTGCCCCAGCCCGTGGGGGCAGAAAGCACGGGTGATACCGGCTTCCACGGCGTTTTCTGCGCTGCCGGTATATAGCCCGTGTGCGACCAAGATATCAGCTAATCCCTGGTGCATTTTTTCATGCAGTGCAACGAAATCAACACCAGGGGCGATGTGTGCAATCAGCTCATCTTTGAGGCTGTGCATGGCGGTAATTAAATCGCCAAACTCGCTGGTGGCATCTGGGCCTGCATAGGTGCGGGTAATATCGGCGCAGTAACCCCGAAAGCGTCTGCCCGCATCTACCAGCAGGCTATAACGCTGCTTGGGGGCTGACAGGTCATAGCGCTGATAGTGTAAGACCCCGGCATGCTCATTTAGCCCGATAATGTTTTGATAGGGCACTTCAGACTCGCGTTGTCGGCTGGCTGCTAGATAGGCTAACTGCACATCCAGCTCGGCGGCAGCGCCAATAAAAGCGGCGTTAGCCGCCTGATGACCTGCTACCGCCAGCCGGTTAGCTTCACGCAGGCAGGCAATTTCATAAGCAGATTTCGTCATCCGCAGCTCATCTAGCTCGCGAACTAACGCTTCAGGTTGCAACGTGGCCACGTTAGCGAGCTGCGCAGCGCTTTCAAGCTCCGTTACATCGCCAATGATGGCGGCGCGGCCTGATAGCGGTGGCGTGATTTTGTCGCTACATAGATGCACATCAAACTCAGCGACCCACGGCTCTTCAGGTAGCTGTGTCGGCAAGTGCCAAAAGTCTGCGGGCGCGTAAAGATAGAGCTGAGGGCGTTGATCGGGTTGAATCACCAGCCAGCTATGCTGAACGTCTGCCATCCCTACCCAGTGTATAAAGTGGCCGTAGGACTGGAAGCTGGTGGCGTGATCATCTGCAAAGTGGTTGCGTGCATGGCCGCTGTAAATTGCTAAGCTATCTAACTGATGGGCAGCCATGCATTGCTGGTAAGCACGATTCAGCGCCGCGATATGCTCGCGCTGCTGTTGATACAATGTTGCTGACATGGGAGAAGTCCTTTCAAGGTCGGGGCGGGGTAAGCTGGTTCCATAGGCTATCGAGTTCGGCGTGGTGTTGGCTTTGGTGACGATAAAGCCGCAGTTCCATCGGCACGTCCCAGCGGCTGTCCCCAGCCCTGACTAGCGTGCCGTTGGCGAGTTCTGCAGCCACATTACGTTCCGGTAGCCAGCTCATGCCATAGCCCAGTAGCACCAACTCTTTGATGCCCGCCGCGTAGAGATTTTCACTTTGCGCTGTTAAGTACGTGCTTTGGGGCAGTCGCGCCAAATGCGCTTTGACCGCCGAGCCTAGCAGCCCCCGTTTGGGGTACGCCAACCACGGCGCTGGCTGCTGGCGAGAGCCGGGCAGCAGGGCGCAGGCGGTGCCATCGCTTTTCAGCCCGGTCACGGGAATCAACCGCTCATGTCCAATGACTCGGTAAGTACAGGCGCTGGTATCAATATCTAGATCACAGCGGCCAATAGGCCAGTAGCAAATCGCCAGATCACACTCCGCCCGTGCTAGTGCCTGGAAGTAGTCGCTGGCCACCCACCCCGTTGCACGTAGGTAGGGTTGAATACGCTCCTGCCAGCGGGTGCTGGCAAGCCATTCAGGCAGAAAATGCGCCAGCAAACTCTGCGGCGCGGCCACCATAATGCGCCGCTGCTGCCCGGCACTGATCTCACGAACGCGATCGCGCGTTAAGCGAACTCGGTCGGTGACCTGTTCGCATAGCGTTAAAAACTCTTCCCCCGCAGGCGTTAACGATAGCGGTAGCGTTTGCCGATTGATCAGCGTGACGCCCATCTCCTCTTCCAGCAGCTTAATGCGCCGGGAAAAGGTGGGCTGCGTGACGTGCTGTTCGTCGGCAGCGCGGGAGAAGTGTCGCGTTCTGGCCAGGGCAATAAAGTCTTCTAGCCAGCGAATTTCCATGCCTTACCTCGCAAAGCGGCCAAGCGTATAGCGGTTGAATGGGCCGCGCTCATAGGCGGCCTTCTTCAACAGCGTGACACGCAACGCGGGTACCGTCATCCTGGGTTCTTAGTGCAGGTATTTCCTGTTTGCAGCGGGCGTTGGCATGGGGACAACGGCCATGGAAAACACAGCCGCTTGGCAGGTTAACCGGCGTAGGTACCTCGCCCGAGAGACGAATATGCTGCGGACGGTCATCTTCCAAGCGAGGAATAGCGGATAGCAGCGCCTGAGTATAGGGGTGCCGAGGCTTAGCAAACAGCGTAGCGGTGGTCGCAATCTCGCAAACCGTGCCCAAGTACATAACGGCCACCCGCGTCCCAAAATGCTCTACCACCGCCAAGTCGTGGGTGATGAACAGATAGGTCAGGTTACGGTCCCGCTGGGCATCCATCAGCAGGTTGAGCACCTGAGCCTGAATGGATACGTCCAGCGCTGAAATGGGCTCGTCAGCCACGATAAATTCGGGGTCGACGGCGAGTGCGCGAGCAATCGCAATACGCTGGCGCTGTCCGCCGGAGAACTCGTGTCCAAAGCGCTTGCCCCAGTCTGGGTCGATGCCCACCGAGCGCATCACTTCCTCAACTTTGTCGAGAATCTGCTGGCGGTTCCAGTCGGGGTGGTGCAGGCGGAGCGGCTCTTCCAGGGTTTGCTGAATCGTCATACGCGGGTTTAGCGACGCGTAAGGATTCTGGAAGATCATCTGCATGCGCTTGCGATAGGGCAGCAACTGCTTGGAGCTGAGATCGTCAATGCGCTGGCCGTCGTAACGAATCTCACCTTCTGAAGGTGAAATTAGCCCCATGACCGTGCGCGCCACGGTGGATTTGCCGCAGCCAGATTCACCTACCACGCAGAGCGCTTCGCCGCGTTTGATGTCCAGGTTCACGCCGTTAATGGCGTGGACATACTCCTGATAGCGAACCAGCTTGCCGCCTTTGAAACGTAGCTGTTCCAGAAAATCGCCAGAGAGTGAGAAGCGCTTTTTGAGGCCGCGAATTTGTAGCAGTGACTCGCTACTCTCCTCATTCTGAGTTGGCACTGTGGGGATTGTTTCAGCCTGGGCGCTCATAGGCTCTCCTCCTTCAAGCGGCGGTCTTCAAGCATTTCCGCCACCATATGGCAGGCAACGCGGCAGTTACCGGATTCAACAAAGTCGGGGACTTGCTGGGTGCACGCAGGCCGAGGTTGGCCGTCGGCACGGTTGATAAAGTCGCAGCGGGGGTGAAACGCACAGCCGCTGGGCAAGTTAGAGAGCGACGGCATGCTGCCACGAATCTGGTTGAGTTTTTCGCCCGGCGTTGCCATCTGCGGCAGTGCGTTGATCAAACCTTGCGTGTAAGGGTGCTGCGGGTCGTTGATGATCTCCCGCGTTGGGCCTTGCTCAATCACTCGGCCTGCGTACATGACCAGCATGCGCTGAGTCACTTGGCTCACCACACCCAGGTCGTGGGTAATCAAAATCAAGCCCACGTTGTGCTGCTCACACAGCTCCAACAGCAGCGCCATGATTTCTGCCTGGATCGTTACGTCTAACGCCGTGGTTGGCTCGTCGGCAATGATGATGTCCGGGTCGAGCAGCAGGGCGATGGCGATAATAATACGCTGGCGCATCCCGCCGGAAAGCTCGTGGGGGTACTGATCTAAGCGCTTTTCCGGAGAGGGGATCTGCACTTGGCGCAGCTTATCCAGGGCGATGGCGCGCGCTTCTTTGGTCGAAATACGCCGATGCGCCTTTAAGCACTCCACCATCTGTTCTCCGATGGAGAGCACTGGGTTCAGCGTCATCATCGGATCTTGAAAGATCATTGAAATGCGGTTGCCACGCACTTTGCGCAGGCCGCGCTCCGACATGCTGTTGAGTTCTTTCCCTTCAAATTTAATGCTACCCCCGGCAATAAAGCCGGGCTTGGCGATCAAATTTAGCAGTGAGAAAGCGGCGACGGATTTACCCGCGCCAGACTCGCCTACAATACCCAAGCGCTCGCCACGTTCCAGGGTGAAATTAACGTCGCGCAGGGCGCGCACTTCGCCCTGACGAAGGGCAAAGCGGACATCGAGATGAGAAACTTCAAGAAGTGCCATGGTGTCCTCAGCCTTTGTAGAGTCGTGGGTTCATGACATCGCGCAGCCAGTCGCCCAGAAGATTGATTGACAGCACCAGCACTACCAGCACCGCGCCGGGGATCAACGTGATCCACCAAGAGCCTGATTGAATATAGTCAAAGCCTGCTTTGATCAGCGAACCCAGCGACGGGTGCGTTTCCGGCATACCCAGCCCCAAAAACGACAGCGCCGCTTCGGAGATAATCGCGTTAGCAATTTGCACCGTGGAGATAACGAAGATCGGTGAAAGCGTGTTCGGCAGCACATGGCGGAACATGATACGTCGGCTACGCAGGCCCATTACACGGGCGGCGTCCACATACTCTTTGTTTTTCTCGGCCAGCACTGACGCGCGCACGGTACGAGCATACTGGGGCCATTCAGCAAGGCCGATAATCAATATCAGCATAAGAACGGCGTATTGGCTATAGAACGCGCTGCCCATAGTGGCCTTCACCACCGCACCGACCACAATCGCCACCATCAAGGTGGAGAACGATAGCTGAATATCCGCTAGGCGCATCAGGAAAGCGTCGACACGGCCGCCCAGGTAGCCTGCCATCAAGCCGAAGGTCACTCCCAGTAGGGCTTGCAGTGCCACCGCGCCAAAGCCAATCAGCAGCGATACCCGCGTGCCGTAGAGAATGATCGACAGCAGATCACGCCCTTGGGCGTCGGTGCCGAGCGTATACATCTCGTCGGCGCCATCAATCCAGAAAGGCGGCAGCTCGGAGGCGAGAATGTCGATTTGAGCCAGGTCATAAGGATCGGTCGGCGCTAATAGCGGCGCCGAAAATGCCGCAATGACTAAGCAGATAAAGACCGCCAAACACAGTTGCGCAGTACGGTCACGTTTGAAGCTGTACCACAAAAAGGAGTCACGTAGGCGCTCCCAGCGGCTTGGTGCAGTGGAAGTTGTGGACGTTGTCATGCGGGCTTACCAGTCAGTTTTACAGTGGGGTTCACAAAGCCGTAGATCAAATCCACGATGGTGTTCGTGACCACGAAAATGACGCCGACAATCATCAGGTAGGTAACAATCAGCGGAATGTCGGCACGGTTGATGGCGTCAAGGAACATCAGCCCCATGCCCGGCCATTGGAATACGGTTTCGGTCAAAATGGTGTAGGCCACCATGGTACCAATCTGTACGCCGCCCACGGTAATCACCGGCAGCATGGTGTTTTTCAGCGCGTGAACGAAATAGACACGGCGCATGGAAATCCCTTTAGCGCGCGCATACTTCACGTATTCAGATTGCAGCACTTCCATCATTTCTGCGCGAATCAAACGAATAAACAGCGGCAGCATGATGGAGGCTAGCGATACGGCGGGTAGGACAAGGTGTTGCAAGCCATTCCAGGTAACCAGGTTGGTATCCCAGTGGCCGACGACATGCACCAAATCATAGCCACGGCCAAACGACGGCATATTGCCCTCGGTCGAGAGCAGGCCGTTTAACCAAGCGCCCCAGGCAGTGCCTTCGGGGAACAGCGAGACGGTGATACCAATCGAGAAAATTTGAATTAACACAATCGCGGTCAAGAAGACCGGGATCGAAATACCGATAATCGATGCCCCCATGAAGAACCGGGAGATCGGCGAGCGCGGTTTGATAGCGCTATACACGCCAATGGGAACAGACAGCAGCACGATAATCAGGGTGGCAGCAAATACCAGCTCAAGAGTGGCGGGTAGGTGCCGGGCAATCACTTCCAGCGCTGGTTCGCGGTAGAAGTAGGAGTAGCCAAAATCACCTTGCACGGCGTTTTTAGCAAAACGCACGTACTGCACCAGGAAGGGGTCGTTGAGCCCCAGCCGTTCGCGAATGGCTTCGCGTTCACTTTCGGGGACCGACTGTCCGACCATCTGCTGTACAGGGTCACCCAGGTTATCCTGGATGGCGAAGGCCAGTACACTGATGACAAACATCACCAATATTGCGTGCATCAGCCGCTTGATTAAAAAAGCAATCATGGCGTACGCCACCTATGTAGGTTAATCAGAGAAGCGCCGCGTGGCCGTCTGGCGGCCGCAAAGAAAACGCTTCGCTCTCCAGCAGGGCTGGAGAGCGAAGCATCCTTGCGCGGGTTATCAGTTCTGCGTGGGGATTAGCGGTTAATCACCAAATCACCCAGGTAGGGGAAGTCCAGCGCGCTAACAACCGGCTCAACATCTACGCCTTCAGCTGCGGCATAGGCAAGGTTTTGCCAGTGCAGCATGACGAAACCAACGTCTTCATACAGCATGGCTTCTGCTTCACGCAGCATTTCGTTGCGTTTTTCAAGATCGGTTTCGCTGTCGGCTGCTGTCACCAGCGCGTCGATCTCTTCGTTGCAGTAGCTGCCGTAGTTGTACTGGCCAGCACCGCTCTCTTCATCAATACAGAAAGAGAGGTACTGGAAGAAGTTGGCGGTGTCTTCGGTATCCGCGTGCCAGCCGATCATGGCGATGTCTGACTGGCGAGTGTCGTACTCAGGCCAGTACTGAGCCAGCGGCATGGTGCGCAGGTTAACGGTGATGTTAATGCGAGCGAGCATGTTGGCAACCGCTTGGGCCAACTGCGCATCGTTCACGTAACGGTTGTTCGGCGCGATCATATCAACGCTGAAGCCCTCTTCGTAGCCCGCTTCGGCCATCAGCGCTTGGGCGCGCTCAAGGTCGTAACGGGGAACGAGATCCGGGTTGTGGCCAGAGTAACCTTCCGGAGAGAACTGGCCAGCCGGCGTGGCGAAGCCGCGCATTAAGCGGTCGGCGATGCCTTCCTGGTTGATGGCTAAGTCAACGGCTTGACGAACGCGAGCATCTTGGAAGGCTTCAACGCGCTCTTCGTTGAGCTGGAAGCCGATGATGCGGGTGCCGGGCACTTCTACCAATTCCACACCGTCGGCGTCACGCACACGATCAAGGTCGTTAGGCGGAACGGCATCGATGAAGTCAACGCCGCCAGACAGCAGGGCCGCCACGCGTGAGGCATTTTCAGCAATCGGCGTTAACACGATTTCAGAAACGTTGCCTTCGCTTTCGGTATCCCAGTAGTCTTCAAAACGTTTGAAGTCAACGCGTACACCCTGGCGACGGTCAGTGACGATGAACGGGCCGGTGCCTGATACGTTGCGTGAAGCGAAGGAGTTACCCGCTTTAACGATTTCGGCTTTGTCGTTACCGTCTTCAGTTTCGCCTGTGTAGAACTCGCTATCCATCGGGAAGATGTAGGTGGCGAGGTTCAACAGCAGCGGGTAGGGCTCAGACGTGGTGATTTCGACGGTGTAGTCGTCAACGGCTTCTGCGCTGGCAACCGGGTCAAAAATGGCGCGGTAGTCCGGGCTCTCTTTCAGACGCTCAATGGTCCACACGACATCTTTTGCTGTGAAAGGGTTACCGGAATGGAAAGTAACGCCTTCGCGCAGGGTCATGCGCATGGTGGTGTCGTCTACCTGCTCCCACTCAGTGGCTAGGCGCGGCTCAAACTGAAAGTTTTTGGTCCAGCGAACCAGCGGGTCAAAAGCGAGGTGCGAAAAACGCAGTACGCCGCCTGACAACTGCTCATGCAAGTCCAGGGTTTCAGGGTCAGCGGAGTAGCCGATACGGAGGGTTTCGGCGCTTGCGGTCATCGGCAACATGGCTGTTGCTGCCACAGTAGCACCGATCACAGAGGCCAGTAGCGTCTTCTTGAGCGTCATAAATGTTCCCATGCATGTTGTTTATTGTTCGTCTTACTGAGTAAGTGTTCAGCGCGGTACTTGTCAGTAAAACAGACACGGCCAGCTCGTAAGCTATGCTGACAACATAGAGAGAGGTGGTGGCGTCATACAATCGAAATAATGACTGGCATCATTCATCTGCTGAATGATGGGGCTAACGGCGGACGTTGTAGCATAGGGTGTTAGACAAAAGTCGATAGTTAAGCGGTGTGAGAATACGATCAACACCTAACTCAATAGATAGGGCATAACAGACTATGTTGAAACAATGTGTTAGCTGGCTGGCTGTCAGTCTCATCGCAGGGTGTTCATTGTTGGTAAGCGCTGATGAAACGGCGGATATGGTGGGTACTTTGGGTGAAGATGAGTATGCCTGGTTTGTATTACGCCAAGGTGACGATTCAAATGCGTCGTTTATGGAGTTAGGTGATCAACTGAAAATCGAGGTCACTGGTTTTATTGATCCAGTTGAATGGGATGCTCAACAGGCATTGGCCATGAGTTTAACGTTAGAGAATGAGAAGCTCATGGAGGCAAGCGTGGTGCAGTTTATGGGCGAAACGGCGATGCCGCCTCTCTATACCTCTGAGGGTGGCGATATCACAGTAACGCTGAGCCACGTTGAGCAAACCGGAAGAGACCTCCATGTGGTGGGCCATATTGAAGGGCAGTTAGCGCTTCAGCACACGCTGGAGTCACCCCCCAGCGCTTCGGAGGGCGTGCCGCTCAGCGTGCGCTTCGATATTACCGCGCAAAAGGTCGAGTTTTAGGCAGCGTATGTCGCTGCAATTACGCCCCAAAACGCTGGTGAAGCCAGCGGTTAATCTCATCCGATTCGTATAGCCAGGTGGCTTGACCTGCGTCATCGGTAATTTTTAGGCAGGGAACCTTCACTTTTCCACCACCTTCCAGCAGGGCCTGCTTATGTGCCGGGTCTAGCTGGGCATCGCGAAGCTCAATATTAAGCCCCAGCCGGGCAATTTCTTTACGCACTTTGATACAGAAGGGGCACGTTCTGAACTGATAGAGCGCAAGCTGTTGGCAAGCGGCGTCTACCTGAGCCTGCTCTTCTGGGGTGCGCTCGACGGCTTTTGGCGTGGATAGCTTCTCGGAGATCAGCATGACGGGGGCTAGCAGGACGCGAACGCCCCGAAAGAAGTAACGAATTAAGATGCGCATGGTTGTCTCCTCTCACTGCACTGCTTTACAGCGTATGCAGTGGACGGGTTGTTGGATGTCGATTAAGAAAAGGTGCGCGCATCCTGCAATAAATCGTCAGAATTGTCACTTTCTGAGCCTGTAATGCCATGTCGCGCGGGGAACGAGATGAGCAACACCGCGTGGCGTGCTAATCTCAGCGCTCGTTGATTGATGTGTTTAGTAAGTTCAATCGTTTGAAATGGTTAGGAAGGGAGCGCTTGGCCCATGCGTCTGCATATTATTGGCATCTGTGGCACCTTTATGGGGAGCCTTGCACTACTCGCACGGGAGTTAGGCCATGAAGTAAGCGGCTCCGATGCCAACGTATATCCACCGATGAGTACGCAGCTAGCTGAGGCTGGGATCACCCTGATGGAAGGCTATCAAGCAGCCAATCTCTCAGGCTCAATCGACTTGGTGGTCGTGGGTAATGCGCTCTCACGGGGCAATCCGGAGGTGGAGGCACTGCTCAATAGTGGCATGCGCTATACCTCAGGGGCGCAGTGGCTTGCAGACTATGTGTTGCCTGGCCGCAGAGTGATTGCTGTGGCGGGCACTCATGGCAAAACCACCACTGCCAGCCTGCTAGCCTGGCTATTAGAAAGCGCTGGGCTAAAGCCTGGCTTTCTGATTGGTGGCGTACCACGTAATTTTGGCGTTTCGGCGCGCTTAGGCGAAAAAGACGCCCCCTTTGTAGTAGAGGCCGATGAGTATGACACGGCCTTTTTTGATAAGCGCTCCAAGTTTGTTCACTACCGCCCGACGATTGCCGTACTCAATAACCTTGAGTTTGATCATGCTGATATTTTTCCTGACCTCGCCGCTATCGAGCGCCAGTTCCACCATTTAGTGCGTATCGTTCCCAGCCAAGGGCATTTACTAGTAGCCGATCAGCAGCCCGCACTGGAACGAGTGTTGAAGATGGGGGCGTGGTCACCGGTGGCCTATTTTGGAGCTGATGCAAACAGCCAGTGGCAGCTGCGCTTAGAACGTGCCGACGCTAGCCGTTTTCAGGTCTTGTATTTAGGCGAACAAGGTGAAGAGGATGGCGTGGTGGAGTGGGCGTTAACCGGCGAACACAACGCGCGCAATGCACTGGCAGCGCTAGCGGCAGCACGGCTGTGTGGCGTGAATTTGGTGCGGGCGTGTGCCGCGCTGGCGCGATTTAAAACACCGCGCCGTCGGCAAGAGGTAAGGGGCGAGGTCAATGGCATTCAGGTGATCGATGATTTTGCCCATCATCCGACGGCCATTGCCGCCACGCTACAAGGTCTGCGCGCAGCCACGACCAAGGGGCGTTTGCTGGCAGTGATTGAACCACGCTCCAATACCATGCGTTTGGGTGCCCTGCGGGAGCGCCTAAATGACAGCGTGGCGGATGCGGATGCGGTGTTCTGGTTTCAGCCAGCGGGAGTGGCTTGGTCGATGGAATCGCTGGTAGAGGCTCAAGGAGAGCGTGCCGCGCTATTTAACAATATTGATGCGCTAGTAGAAGCAGTGGTCACTCAAACGTCACCTCTAGATCGTATTGTGGTGATGTCTAATGGTGGTTTTGAGGGAGTGCACGAGCGGTTGTTAGATGCATTAACAGCGCGGGAGCAGTCGAAGTGACAATGTTTAAACCTCCGGTAACAGTAGCGCTAACAGGTGCTTCAGGCGCTCAGTATGGCCTTCGCTTGATCGATGTGCTGGTCGAGGCGGGGCATGAAGTGTGGGTAATGATTTCCAAAGCGGCTCACATGGTGATTGCCACGGAAACGGATGTGTCACTCCCTGCCCAGCCGCAGCGCTTGGTAGAGGCGCTCACTGAAAAAAGCGGTGCCCAACCAGGGCAAATTCGCTGTTTTGGTCGAGAAGACTGGATGGCGCCCGTGGCATCTGGGTCTGGTGCACCTTCGGCTATGGTGATTTGCCCCTGTTCAACGGGCACGCTCTCTGCGGTCGCGACCGGTGCCAGCAATAATTTGATTGAGCGCGCCGCCGATGTCGCCATCAAAGAGCGCCGCACACTGGTGATGGTGCCACGAGAAAGCCCGTTTTCTCCCATTCATTTAGAGCACATGCTGGCGCTTAGCCGCCTGGGTGTGGTGATTTTGCCCGCCGCTCCAGGGTTTTATCACCGCCCTCAAAGCATGGAAGATCTGATCGACTTTATTGTTGCGCGCATACTCAATCAGTTGGGTATTGCCCACCGCCTGATGCCCCGCTGGGGC
The DNA here is from genome assembly GCF_044543515.1 of Vreelandella lionensis. Lineage (NCBI taxonomy): Bacteria > Pseudomonadati > Pseudomonadota > Gammaproteobacteria > Oceanospirillales > Halomonadaceae > Vreelandella > Vreelandella lionensis. The sequence goes on from NZ_JBITWC010000026.1 coordinate 16,006, forward strand.
GAAGAACAGCACTCAACACATGCATCCAGCGATGCGGAGAACAAGGAAGGCTAATCATGATGTCATGGGCGACGCTATCGGTGTTTGTACCCACGTTTCTGTTTGTTTCTTTAACCCCCGGTATGTGCATGACGCTTGTAATGGTGCTGGGCATGACCCAAGGGGTTAAGCGCACGCTGTGGATGATGGTGGGGGAGTTGATTGGCGTTGGGTTTGTGGCTGCCGCCGCCGGTGCGGGCGTGGCCGCATTGATGCTCCGCCAGCCGGAGCTGTTTATCGCGTTTAAGTGGGTGGGCGGCGCTTACTTGGCCTATCTGGGAATTATGATGTGGCGCTCACGGGGGCGCATGGCGATTCCAAGCGAGTTAGATACTGGCCCTGCCGCTGGGCGTCTTCAGCTTGCCACCCAAGGTTTGGTAACGGCCGTTGCCAACCCAAAAGGATGGGCGTTTTTTATGGTGCTGCTGCCACCGTTTTTAGACGGTAGCAGGCCGCTTGCCCCGCAGCTGAGCATGCTGATTGCGGTCATTCTCACCATCGAATTTGCCAGTATGTTGTTATACGCCACCGGCGGAAAAACGTTGCGTAAACTGCTAGGTAAAAGCGGCAATGTGAGGCTGCTTAACCGCATCGCGGGCACATTGATGATTGGCGTAGGCGTGTGGCTGGCATTGGGTTGAACGAGTCATTCCCTGCATGAATCCCCATGTTTAAACGGGCGGGAAAAAAGTAACACGTAGACTGATGAGTAGCAGTGACCCAAGCAGCAGCCCAAGCCAAGGAAAAGACGGCAAAGGAGGGCGATAACGCCGTTGCCAATTAAGCTGAACAAGCGCACAGACGACCAGACCAAGCAGCACACCGCCCATTAAGTCGCTGAGCCAGTGGACACCAATGATCAGACGCGAAAGTGCCATTGGGATCGTGATGGCAATGGCAAGCCAATATACCCACATCCGCCTGTGTCTCGGCAGCTGTGACGCGACAAAGGCTGCCGTGATACCCACCACTACTACCCATGTGGAGGTATGTGCACTAGGGTAGGAAAATGACCCGACTAAATAGTCCGGTGTGTCAGGCCTAGCCCGCGCAAATACGGCTTTACCTAATGTGTTGAGTGCGCCAATACCGCCCAGCGCTAGCGCCCCATGGGCAAGTAGGTCAATACGTTTGACCAACAGCAACCAGAGTGCCCAAGGGGCGACGAGTGTAATAATCCCCGCTTTATCGCCCACTTCGGCAAGTAGCAGGCTGGCGTCTGTTAGCCAGGGAGTTACCAGCCAGGAGAAGAGTCGCTGCGCCTGCAAGTCAATCAGCAAAGGGCTTGGGTGCTGCATGACCATCAGTGTCCAGGCGGATGCTGCGGTAAGCGCTATGATGCATAAAAAGAGTGAGGCTAAAGGCACCTCGCCGCTGCGACTCATAGCGAGCCACGGGCGGCGCATAGCGGGTATTCGGCGAGCAATACGTGCAATTGCAAAGTACACCCGCCCCTTGTGACCTACTTGCGCGCGGCCCCAGGAGAACATTACGGCCAGTGCCACGACGCTAACGGCCATCATCACCACGGCCATTTCAACATTGGCGGGCAGGTTGAGCCGCTGTTGCCAAGTGTGGCCCAGCAGGTAGCCGGGTAAAACGTATGCCGGTGCCCAAAGAGCAGCAGAAATTACGTTGGCTAAGAGAAAGGTGCGCGCTGGCATATGCATCATGCCCGCGATGAGCGGAATAATAGGGCGTACGGGTCCGACAAAGCGCCCAATAAACACCGAGTAGATACCATAACGCTCAAAAAAACGGGCGCCTCGGCCTAGCCATTCGGGATGAAGCGAAAGCGGCCAACGGGTCACCACGGTATCGCGGTGGCGATAGCCTAAAAAGTAGCTAAGCCCATCGCCTAACACAGCCCCTGCGAAGGCTGCGCCAATTAGCCACGGTAGCGCGACCATTTGATGCCCTGCCATGGAGGCAGCGGCAGTGATAAGCACAACACCGGGCACCAGTAAGCCTACCAGCGCTAGAGATTCCACCATGGCAATCCCCAGCACCAGTAGGAGCAGCAGCGTAGGTGAAAGCGACAGAGATAACAGTGTGTCGGCGATAGACAAGGGCGATTCCGTCCGCAGATGGGTTACACGTTGGCAATAGCTTCGGCACGCGCTTCCAGGCGCTGTACATATCGCTCGAAGCTCTCTTTGCGAAGAGGCAGGCAGGTGGTAATACGCGCTTCTAGCTGCCCAGTTTCCACTAGCACACGACGGGAAAGCGCTCTCTGTAAGCGCTCCCTAACAAGCAAGGCGCCACTTTCACTGGTATCGGGTAGGACCAGCCAGAATGTCGCATTGCCAGCGCGACCCAGTATATCGTGGTCACGGCAACGGCTATTGACCTCGCTGCAAAGGGCACCCAATAAGGCGGTTTGCGCACGGTGACCAAACTGCTCTTCTGCCATATCCAACTGTGGTAAGTGAAGCACTAGGACCGCCAAGCGCTTATTGAGCATTGCCGCCCGTTGAAATTCATTATTGAGCCGCTCTTTCAGCGTATCAATATGGTAAGCATCACAGTCGCTATCGTTTGGGTCTGTGGCCCGCAGTAGCGCCCGACGGCGTGCATGTTCCCATGGGGGAAGGGCGAGCAGTAGCGTCAACGCCACATGACTAAGTGAAAAAGCAGTCGTCTCAAAAGGTGCTAGCCACCACCAGGCGGAAAGGCAAACCATATTCAGACTAAGCGCGCTCCAAAGCGGCAACAGTAAAAATGTGGCTGCAATGGGTAAGCCGAGCCATAGGGGCGCTGGGCTTGGCTGTGTATAGGTGGCGGTTAGCACAACAATATAGATGCTCGCCAATAACAGTATGCGCGGTATGCAGGGGCGAAACCCTTGGCCTAAATGCATCAGCAAACTGACCAATAACAGCATTGCCAAAAATAGCGGTATTAGCAGTTCGCGGTAGCTGCCCATCGCGTACAGCCACATCATGTAGCCCACCATGATGAACATACTGGCGCTATAGGCCGCAGTCATCAGTCGCTTGGGCAGTGGCGGCACTCTCATGCGGCCTCACTTAGCCGACGTTTCGGGTAGCGGCTTAGGGCTTCGATTGAGAGTGACGCCAGCTCGATCTCCATTAGGGGCTGGTGATAAATGGCGGCGCTGTCGGGTAGAACAGCACATAGGAGCTCGCGCCGTTTAGCGGCCTCTTTGGACGTTCTCGATAATATGAGGGTGGCGAGTGTCGTGCCATTCAGCCGATAGACGTTTTCAAACTTATAAGTCAACTCGCAGAGTTTTTGGGCGACTGGCCAAAGTTGGTGCCGCTTTACTTGAATGACTAACACTTCGGCATGGATAGCTTCCCGCTCTGAGCGGGTTTGTTCTCGCAGTAAATCGCGTAAGAGCTGCTCGCCTGCCCATAGGTTTGCTCCTGGTACTAGCCTTAGGCGTTGGCGTATATCGCCATTCATATTAATTAACTGGTGAGTGCGTGAAAGGGCCAGTACGCTGAGTGTTGCCAGCGATAAAACCATTAGGAGCCACTCCGGTAGGCTCACCACGGGAGCGAGTAGTAAGCAGCTAAGCATGGCCGCGCATGCATTAAAAATGGCGGCCCAGCGATGTTGAGGCAGCATAAACACTGCTCCCCATGCCCAAATAAGCAGCGCATGCCGCTCAGGTGCGGCGGCAATTAACCCTAGTAGTAGCGTTCCAGCGAGCATCTGCCAGGGCAGCCCAGGAGAGCGGCGATGGCTAAAATCCAGTACCAGCGCCGTAATAAAGAGCCAACCAACCGACAGCCAGAGTAACAGGGCAGCTGCTGGCGGCGCCATGGGCGTCCATAAAGCCAGCGCCACGGCAGCGGCGAGTAGATTGGCTCTTAGCAGGCTGATTTTGTATTTGCTTTGCATGGTGGCTTACTATTTACCTGATAGCGGTTGGCCTATTTAGCAGTAGCATAACGCATTGCTTGGCCTAGTCCTTTGAATCACTCAGTATAATGCCCAAATGGCGTAATATAAGCCCACTTCACTTAGCAACGCTGACCACAACACAGGGAGATAGTATGCGCGGTTCTGATGCATTCCAAGAAGACGCCCAACACCATTTGGCTGCCGGGGATGTGCCCGCGTATATGCAGGCCCTGGGGCAGGGCGCTCGGGCAGCGGCAAGCGCATTGCGACGTGCCAATACCCACATTAAGAATCAAGCGCTTGAGGCAATGGCGCAGCGTGTGGCGGTGGCACGCAGTGATATTCTGCAGGCCAATGCCGAGGACATGCAGCGTGGGCGTGACAATGGGCTAGACAATGCACTGCTAGACCGGCTGGCCCTGAATGACCAGCGCATTGACGCGATGATTGAAGGTCTTCGCCAAGTGGCAGCGCTACCCGATCCGGTGGGTGAGATTGACGGCATGAGCTACCGCCCCAGCGGTATTCAGGTTGGCAAAATGCGCGTTCCGCTGGGAGTTATCGGCATTATTTATGAGTCACGCCCCAATGTAACGATCGAAGCGGCCAGCCTGTGTCTTAAATCGGGAAATGCTTGCGTGCTGCGCGGTGGCTCCGAAGCCAGCGCCTCTAATGCAGCGCTTAGCCGCTGCCTTCAGGCGGGGCTAGCCGATGCGGGCCTGCCAGCGGGCAGTGTGCAGGTAGTGGCCACTACCGACCGTGCGGCCGTAGGTGAAATGATCAGTATGCCTGCCTATATTGATGTGATTATTCCTCGCGGCGGTAAGTCGCTGATTGAGCGCATTTCCCGCGAAGCTAAAGTACCGGTTATCAAACATTTGGACGGCGTATGCCACGTCTATATTGATACCACCGCCGATCCCGCTAAAGCGCTGGCGATTGCCGTTAATGCCAAAACGCACCGCTATGGCACCTGCAACACCATGGAGACGCTGCTGGTGGATGCGCCCATTGCCGATATTTTGCTGCCGGAGCTGGCCCGGGCCTATGCAGAACATCAGGTAGAGCTGCGTGGCTGTGAGCGCACTCGCGCGTTACTTCCCCAAGCCACTTTGGCTACAGAGGACGATTGGCATGCGGAGTATTTGGCGCCGATCCTCGCCATTAAAGTGGTCGATGGAATGGAAGAGGCGATTGAGCATATTGAGCGCTACGGCTCGCACCATACCGACGCGATTGTGACTCAAGACTACTCGCTGGCGCGGCGTTTTATGGCCGAAGTGGACTCAAGCTCAGTGATAGTGAATGCCTCTACCCGTTTTGCGGATGGCTTTGAGTATGGGTTAGGGGGAGAAATCGGTATCTCCACTGATAAGCTTCACGCCCGTGGTCCGGTGGGGCTTGAAGGCTTAACGACTCAAAAATATATCGTATTGGGTGACGGCCAGGTTAGACAATGAGTGACACGCCCAGCATCGCCGGGCCAATGCGGGTAGGTATGCTCGGGGGGACATTTGACCCCATTCACAACGGACATCTGCGCAGCGCTGTAGAAGTGCGCGAGGTGTTAGGCCTCAATACGCTGCATATGGTGCCCGCGCCGCAGCCGCCTCTGCGAGATACACCGCAGGTGTCGGCTGCCCAGCGCTTAGCCCTCTTAAAAGCGGGCATTGGCGATACGCCAGGGCTGTTAGCGGATGATCGAGAGCTTCAGCGCGACGGCCCCTCATACAGCGTGGATACGCTGGCGGAACTCCGCCAGCAGTATGGCGACGATGTACCGTTAGTCATGGTGATCGGCTTCGATGCCTTTTTACGTTTGGCGAAGTGGGACCGTGCAGAGCAGCTTTTCGAGTTGGCCCACCTAGTGGTCATTGCCCGTCCAGGTTATCAATCTTCTTGGCCCTCAGCATTGAAGGAACTGGTCGGCAATCGAGAAGTCGATAGTGTCGATGTATTAATGCAGCGCACGAGAGGCGGAATGTTGATGCTTGAGCTGCCGTCTTTAATGGCGATATCTGCCACTTATATTCGGGAGCGGCTGCAGGCGGGTAAAAGCGTGCGCTACTTACTACCAGAAGCGGTGGAACAGGCTATTTTTTATCAAGGGCTTTATCAATCCGATGAATAGCGCTGGCAGTCGTGAAAGAAGCCGTTACAATGGCCCGCTTACAGGCTGATGCCACTCGAAATACCGACGTTAGTAACGACACTCGATACCACCACAAGGGGTTGCCTTCAGGAGTCATGCACATCGATACACTGAAAAACCTAGCGATTGACGCGCTAGAAGAGCTTAAAGCACGCGATATTACTCAACTCGACGTTGCGAAATTAACCGAAGTTACCGATCTGATGCTGATTGCCAGCGGTACTTCTACCCGCCACGTGGCCGCACTGGCCCAGAACGTTGTCGAAAAAGCCAAGGCATCCGGCCTTCACCCTCGCGGTGTTGAAGGTGGCGATAATGCCGACTGGGTGCTGGTCGACCTGGGCGATGTGGTGGTTCACATTATGCTTCCAGAAGCCCGTGCGCTGTATGACTTGGAGCGCCTTTGGGCAGATCTGCCTAGCGACGCTGGCGCGATTAGTGAATCGCTGAAGCAGTTTGAAGAGCGAGCCACGATGTCATGAGGATTCGGCTGTTAGCGGTGGGTACAAAAATGCCTGCATGGGTGGAACAAGGCGTTGAGACCTACCGCAAGCGGCTCCCTCGGGATTTCACGCTGGAAATTGAAGAAATACCGCTCGGCCAGCGTGGCAAAAATGCCGATATCGCTAAAGCCCGCGCGCAAGAGGCGCAGCGAATTCGTGAAAAGCTGCGTGGCGATGAAATCGTGGTGGCGCTGGAGGTAAAGGGCAAACCCTGGACCACCGAACAGTTGGCGCAGGAAGCGGATGGCTGGCGCATGGAAGGGCGTGATGTGGTGCTGTTGGTGGGTGGCCCGGACGGCTTAGAGCCTGCGCTTTCCGCTATGGCTGATAAAGCTTGGTCACTTTCGCCGCTAACGCTACCTCACCCGCTCGTGCGAATTATGTTGGCAGAGCAGCTTTATCGCGCCTGGACACTGCTAGTGGGCCACCCCTATCACCGCTAGTGAGCAACACAGAGTTAATCACTAGCCGGTACGTTGCATTTATTCCCCACTGGGGCCGCCGCTTTTATTGTTTGATTTGAGAGTCATCTGTTGCCATGCCCCAGCGCCGTGACACGCTAAAAAATCCTGAGCAAGAGCTGCGTATTTTCCGTGTCAGGGCGCTGCTTGCTGTCTTGGTAGTGATTGTGTTGACGAGCTTGCTGGTAAGCCGCCTTGGCTATTTGCAAATCGTTCAACACGATTTATACAGCACGCGTTCCGAGAAGAACCGGGTACGCGTCGAGCCTCTGCCGCCTAACCGCGGGCTTATCTACGATCGTAACGGTGCGCTGCTGGCGGAAAACCGTCCTACCTACAACCTTACCCTGGTGCGTGAGCGTGTCGATGACCTAGACGACACTCTGGCCCTGCTCGTCGATTTATTAGAGCTGCCTGAGGAAGAGATAGAGGCATTTCAGGTGCGCTCGCGGCAGCGTCAGCGTCCTTTTCAACCTGCACTGCTGATGAGTGACTTAAGCGAAGAGCAGATTGCGCGACTGGCCGTTAACCGCCACCGGCTGCCTGGTGTTGAAGTGGAAGCCCAGCTGTTGCGCTACTATCCCGATGCTGAAGTCATGGCTCATGCGCTGGGGTATGTAGGACGTATTAACGCCGAAGAGCTACAGGACTTAGACCCAGGCCGCTACGCGGGCACGCACTTTATTGGCAAGACCGGTGTCGAGCGTTTTTACGAAACCGAGCTACATGGAGAGGCGGGCCTACGCAAGGTAGAGACCAACGCCCGTGGTCGCGTGCTTCGCGAGCTTGGCCGTACTGACCCGGTGCCCGGCGCTAACTTAACGCTTACTCTCGACCGTTCCCTGCAGATGCTGGCTTACGAGCTTTTGGATGGTCGGCGTGGCTCTATTGTGGCTATTGTGCCAAATACTGGTGAGATTCTGGCGATGGTGTCGACCCCTGGGTTTGATAGCAACCAGTTTGTGACCGGGATCGACGTAGCCTCTTATCGAGCACTGCAGGAAGATATCGACCTGCCACTGTTTAACCGTGCCATTCGAGGACACTACCCGCCGGGCTCCACCATCAAGCCGTTTCTGGCCCTGGCGGGTTTGGTGGAAGGGGTCATTACCCCCGACAGCACCATTAATGACCCCGGCTTTTATCAGCTACCAAACGACTCCCGACGCTACCGTAACTGGCTGCGCTGGGGGCATGGCCGTGTCGATATGGAGCGCTCGATAGCGGTCTCCAACAACACCTACTACTACACGCTGGCTCATGATCTCGGCATTGATAAGCTCCATGAGCGTATGACCAACTTTGGTTTTGGCCAGCGCGTTGCCCACGATGTGCAGGGGGAAAGCACTGGACTCATGCCCTCCCGAGACTGGAAGCGAGCACGTTTCAACCAGCCCTGGTACCCCGGTGAAACGCTATCGGTGGGGATTGGCCAAGGCTACTGGCAGGTCACACCTCTGCAATTGGCCAGCGCCACTGCCGCGTTGGCAAACCGTGGGCACTGGGTGAAGCCTCGCCTTGCCCTGCGTATTGGTGAAGAGCCAGTGCCCGAAGAACTACCCGATACGCTCCCCGATATTCAGCTGGCCAACGATAACTGGTGGAACCGTGTATATAGCGGGATGGAGAAGGTACTCAACGGTAGCGAAGGCACCGCAAGGCGCACTGGCGTAGGGCTTGAGTACCGTATGGGCGGTAAGTCAGGCACTGCCCAGGTGTTCTCACTCGGCCAGGACCAGCGTTACAACGCGGAGGAGCTAGAGGAGCGGCTACGAGACCACGCGCTCTTTATGGCTTTTGCGCCCATTGAAGAACCGAAAATTGCGGTGTCGGTGATTGTTGAAAATGCCGGTGGCGGCAGTACGCATGCCGCACACCTGGCACGTGCAATGACGGATGCTTGGCTCCTGGAAGATAATGCCCCTCAAGTTGACGAAGTCAAAGAAGTGCTAGAAGAAGACACTGCCAACGTGGAGGGTAACTAGCGATGCCTTGGCAACTGATTACCCGCTCGCTGCGCCGTTATCCGGTACGCCCGCCTGATAGCGGTATTGCCCGTCGCAAAAGTATTTGGGAGCGTATCCACCTCGACCCTTGGCTGCTAGGGATGCTGTTGGTGTTGATGGGTGGCGGTTTGATGGTGCTTTACAGCGCCTCCGGGCAGCGTATCGACACCGTGATTGCCCAAGCCATGCGCTTTGGTATTGCGCTTTCTGGCATGGTGATTATTGCACAATTTTCCCCTTCAACTTTTTTACGCTGGGCCCCGCTGGCTTACGGCGCTGGGCTAGCGATGCTGTTGGCGGTTGAAGTTGTCGGCGATGTAGGTATGGGCGCCAAGCGTTGGCTGGAAATTCCGGGGGTCATCCGTTTTCAGCCCTCTGAGATGATGAAGTTAGCCGTACCGCTCATGGTGGCCGCTTATTTAAATCGCTGCCAGTTGCCGCCTAGGCTGCGTGATATTGTGGTGTGTGCGGTGATTATCGGCGTGCCCGTGGTGCTCACGGCTATCCAGCCTGACCTTGGGACATCGCTGCTGGTGGCTAGTGCTGCGGTGATTGTGGTGCTTCTGGCTGGGCTCTCTTGGAAGCTCATTGGCTTGGTCGCGGCCCTGGGCGCGGCGGGCCTGCCGGTACTATGGATGAACATGCACAACTACCAGCGCCAGCGGGTACTGACATTTTTAGACCCTGATAGCGACCCGTTGGGCTCAGGGTGGAACATTATTCAATCCACCACGGCTATTGGCAGCGGCGGGCTGTGGGGAAAGGGGTGGTTGGAAGGAACGCAGTCTCAGCTTGAGTTCCTGCCAGAGCGACATACCGACTTTATTATTGCCGTACTTGGTGAGGAGTTCGGCCTGGTGGGTATGCTCTTGCTGCTAACACTATATATCATGATTGTAGGCCGCGGCTTATGGCTGGCATCGTCATCCCAAGATACCTTTGGGCGGCTGTTTGCGGGCAGTATTATCCTGACGTTTTTTATCTATGTATTTGTCAATGTGGGCATGGTGAGCGGCATTTTGCCTGTGGTAGGCGTACCGTTGCCACTGGTAAGTTTTGGCGGGACCTCCAGCGTGACCTTGTTAGCTGGGTTCGGTATTCTCATGTCCATACATGCCCATCGGCGGTTATTGCCACGTTAAAGGTTTGAACAGTGGTAGTGCGTATTCACAGGAGTGGTGAGCGAATGAACAGGGCGCGAAGTAAAGCAGGCGGTTACGCAATTGCCATGCTAGTAGCGTGTTCGGCCCCTGCGTTAGCGGCAGAGGAGGAGATCAGCTTTGATCCTCAGCGCAATACGCAGACCCAACAGTTGGTCGATGAGCTGGCCCAGCAGGGCGTGCCGAGCGAGTGGCTTGAGCAGGCGCTGATGCAGGCAAATTATCGCCAGGAAGTACTGGACGCCATGGCAGGTGCGGCGGAACGGCGGCTGCGCTGGTTTGAATACCGTGATATTTTTCTGACCGAGCAGCGCATTGAAGAGGGCGCGGCTTTTATGCAGGAGCATGCTGATACGCTCGCGCGCGCGCAGTCGGTATATGGCGTGCCCCCAGAGGTGATCACTGCGATTATTGGTGTGGAGACTTACTACGGTCGTCATAAAGGTCGCCATAAAGTGTTGGATTCGCTGGCAACGCTGGCTTTTCATCACCCGGCGCGAGGTGAGTTCTTCCGGGGCGAGCTGGCAGCGTTTTTGACGATTGCTTATCAGCAGGAAGTAGCGCCCAGCTCACTGTACGGTTCCTATGCAGGTGCCATGGGTTACCCGCAGTTTATTCCCACCAGCTACCAGGCGTATGCCGTTGACTTTGATGACGACGATAAGCGCGACCTGTGGAATAACCCGGTGGATGCTATTGGTAGCGTTGCCAACTATTTTGCCGAGCACGGCTGGCAGCGTGATGGAGCGATCTATCACCAGGCAGAAGGGCCTGACGCGCGCCCTGATGGGCTAACCTTTAACCAAACGGTGCGCCCCACAACAACTGCCGCTGAGGCTGTCGAGCAGGGCATTGTGACAGCAGACTCCCTGGCGCCCGATACGCCAGTGGTGCCCCTGGTGCTGGAGTATGCCGATGGCCAGGAAAGCTACCGGCTGGGTGAGTACAATTTCTATGTGATTACCCGCTATAACCATAGCCACCTCTACGCCATGGCAGTCGCCGAACTGGCAGAGGCCATCAAGCAGCAAGCTGAGGCTGAGCATGACTAAACTGCGAATCAATATGCGCTACCTAAGCGGCTCGCTGCTGTTAGCTGCCTTGGTGAGCGGGTGTGCCAGCCAAGCGCCGCAGCGTGCAGGCGGAGAGGTAGGTGCTTCAAGCTCCGCGCCTGCTGCTCCGGCGGCTGCCAGTGGCGAGCGCTATGCGATGACTGGCGATGCCTACCCGGTTGCGCCGCCGGATGTCACCACCGTACCTGACGCCGAGCCGCGCCTTGAACAGCCCTCTAGAGCGGGTAATCGCTCTACCTATGAAGTGTGGGGAGAAACATATCACGTGTTGCCCGATGCCCGTGGCTATGAGCGTCAGGGCACGGCTTCCTGGTACGGTGAGAAATTTCATGGCTACGCCACCTCTAACGGTGAGATCTACGACATGTACAAAATGTCAGCCGCTCACCGCTCGCTCCCATTGCCCACGTTTGCCCGTATCACTAGCTTGAATAACGGCCGCTCGGTGATTGTCCGCGTTAACGACCGTGGCCCTTTTCACAGCGACCGCGAAATTGATCTCTCATATGCTGCAGCCGCGCGCCTCGGTATTTTGGACAATGGCACAGGCCCGGTACGCGTAGAAGCCATTGATCCAGCCCAGTGGCTAGCTGAACGGGGCCGGGGTGGCGGCACAACCGCTTCACCAGCAGCGCCAGTGATGGCGTCGAGTGCTGCGGCGCCATCTTCTCCGGCGGCTCGCCCGGCGGCGCCTGTTCAAGCAGCAGCATCCCGTGCCGCAGAGGCTAGTGATGCGATCTATCTGCAAATTGCCGCGCTAGGGAGTGCCGAAGGAGCACAGCAGCTCCAGCAGCGATTGGCCGGTGAATTGCCTCACGGTGTGCGCGTGAAAAGCGATGCCGATGTTCACCGAGTGCAGGTGGGCCCTGTGAATCCTGGACAAGAAACGCAGGCACGTGAAGAACTTCGTCGTGCAGGCTTTCCCCAAGTGTTTGTCGTGAGATAATACCTCTCAACATGTGCACAAGTGGCGCGTAATGCGCCGCCTTTTTCTTTGTTAGTGAGAAGTTTGTGATGAATGTATTGATGTCAATTCGCCGTACCGCCAAGCTTTGCCTGTTCGCAGCCATGACGGCAGTCGTATCACCTGCGATGGCGCAGGTGATCCCTCAGCCGCAAACAATTATTCCCGCACCGCCCCAATTAGCGGCGAGTTCGTGGATTCTAATGGATGCCAACAGCGGGCGGATTCTTGCTGAGCACAACTCTGATGAGCGCCTGCCTCCGGCGAGTTTGACCAAGCTGATGACCGCTTATTTGGTGGAGCGCGAGCTTGATCGTGGCACCATTAATTTGACCGATATGGTCAATATCAGTGAAAACGCCTGGCGCACCGGCGGCTCTAAAATGTTTATCGAAGTCGGTGATCGGGTATCGGTGGATAACCTGCTGCACGGCATCATTATTGTGTCGGGTAACGATGCCAGCGTCGCGATGGCCGAACATCTGGCGGGGGGAGAAGCCCCGTTTGCAGACCTGATGAACCAGCACGCCACGCGCCTGGGAATGAACGACACTAACTTCATGAACGCCACCGGCTTGCCTCATGAAAATCACTATTCAACTGCCCACGACATGGCACGCTTGTCTCGGCACATCATCAATGATTATCCCGAGCACTATGAGATCTACTCCCAGCGTAACTTCTCTTTTGGTGGTATTGATCAGCCGAACCGCAACCGTCTGCTGTGGCGTGACCCCTCTGTAGATGGCCTGAAGACTGGCTGGACAACGGAAGCGGGCTACTGCCTAGTTTCCTCAGCGCAGCGTGATGGTATGCGCCTGATTTCAGTGGTTATGGGGACTAGCTCTGATGAAGCACGTGCCCAGGAGTCCCAGAAGTTATTAAGCTACGGTTTCCGTTTCTATGAAACTATGAAGCTGTACGAGCGTGGTGCGGTACTGGCGACTCCGCGAGTATGGGGCGGTGATACTAACGAGCTACGCGTGGGAGTGGATGAAGAAGTCTTTATGACGCTGCCTCGTAACCGAAATGAAGAGCTTCGTGCGCGCTTGAATCTTGATGCTGACCTTCAAGCCCCTGTCGCAGTTGGCGATAACGTTGGCACTTTGGAAGTCTATCTAGGTGAGGAAATGGTAGGTGAGCGTCAGCTGGTAGCACTGGAAAATATCGAAGAGGGCGGCTTGTTCAAGCGCCTATTCGATCAAGTTCAGCGCTTCTTTAGCAACCTGATCAGCAATTTCACCAGCTAATCCCATAAGGCCTGATCTCTGAGCGATGCACCTTGTATTGTCAGGGGTGGGGCCTTATTTACTTACCAGTTAGCCATCAAACGATTCACTTGTTCCCTAAAGGCGAGATATGAAAAAAGGCGCTAAACAAGGGCTGCGAGATTTACGCCAGCCTGCGGCCAAAGAGCCACCTAAAATTACCTTTCCCTGTGACTACTCCTTGAAAGTGGTTGGTGATGCCGCCGACGATTTCCCTGCGGCGGTGTGCCAAGTCATCGTCAAGCATGCGCCAGACTTTGATGAAACCACGCTGCAGGTGGTGGATAGCCGTAATGGCCGCTTCCAGTCAGTGCGTGTCACTATTGTTGCTACTGGCGAGCAGCAGCTAAGCCAGCTGTTTGATGAGCTGAAAGCTACAGGCCGTGTTCACATGGTGGTTTAACCATGACGCATGATGCCCCGATAGAGCTTCATCGCCTAGGACATCGCCCTTATCTGCCCGTGTGGGAAGCCATGCGAGAGCTAACCGATACTCGGGATGAGACCACTGCCGATCAGTTTTGGCTGGTGGAGCATGACCCGGTATTTACCCAAGGGCAGGCGGGTAAGCCAGAGCACCTGCTGATGCCGGGGGATATCCCTGTCGTCAATACCGATCGGGGGGGGCAAGTGACTTACCATGGTCCTGGGCAGGTGGTGCTTTATCCACTGTTGGATGTACGGCGCGGGAAAGTGGGGGTGCGTGATTTGGTCAGTGCCTTAGAAAACGCTGTTATCGCCGTGCTGGCGGAATATGGTGTTAGCGCTTGGGCTAAACCGGATGCACCGGGTGTCTATGTGGAAACCGTTCAAGGGGAGGCCAAAATAGCCTCGCTAGGGCTGCGTATTCGTCGTGGTGCCAGTTATCACGGTGTGGCGCTCAATGTAGACGGCGACCTTTCCCCGTTCGCACGAATCAATCCGTGCGGCTATGCGGGGATGCAGGTTACACGGCTTGCTGATGTGGCTGAGCTTTCAACAGAACACGATGTGGGCGAGCAGCTAGCGATAGCGTTAGCGTCACAGCTACAACGACGCTTGGTAAGGCCTGCATAAGCAGCTGACCAGGGAAGTTGAGGAAGTTGAATAGCGAGGGAAAGCGAAGGGCGTTAAATGCTAGGCATATCGCCTGCATGGCAGAGCAACGCCATGCAGGCGAAGGTAGATATACTAACCGACGTTAAAAGCAGGAATGCGGTTATTGTCCGGCTCTTCTTGCCCCGGAATGGCCGCTGGGGCGGCAAGACCCAGATTGTTTTTCTCGAAAACACGGTCTGCTCGGTAGCTAGAGCGTACCAGCGGGCCGGATGGCACTTCCATAAAGCCTTTCTCAAGGCCCAGTACGCGATAACGATCAAACTCTTCTGGGCTTACCCAGCGCTCCACGGCCAAGTGGTTTTTGGTTGGGCGCAGGTATTGGCCTAACGTCACGATGTCTACGCCAATCTCGCGCAAGTCATCGAAGGTTTGCAGGATCTCTTCATCGGTCTCACCCAGCCCCAACATCAAGCTGGTTTTAGTGATGACATCGGGACGATACTGCTTGGCGTGGGCCAACACATCCAGCGTTTTGCGGTAGCCTGCACGGGGGTCACGCACTTTGCTGGTCAGCCGCTCAACGGTCTCAACGTTTTGCGCAAACACCTCAAGCCCTGAATCGACCACGCGCTCAATAGCGGCTTTATCGCCATCAAAATCAGGCGTTAACGCCTCAACAACCACCTCCGGCGTGCGCGCTTTAATGGCGCGAATACAGTTGGCGTAGTGGGTGGCGCCACCATCGTCTAGATCGTCACGGTCTACTGAGGTCAGCACGATATAGCGAAGACCCATTAGCTCGACGGATTTGGCGGTATTTTCCGGCTCTTCGTGATCCAGCCAACCTTTAGGGTTGCCAGTATCAACCGCACAGAAGCGGCAGGCGCGGGTACATACTGAGCCCATCAACATAATGGTGGCGGTACCATTGCTCCAGCATTCACCCATGTTAGGACAATGGGATTCAGCGCAAACGGTGCTGAGCCGGTGCGTCGCCACGTTTTTCTTAACGGCCTCAAAACGCTCGCCGCCGGGAATTTGCGCGCGCAGCCACTTTGGCTTGCGCTCAAGTGAAGGGGCATCTGCCTGCGCTTTGCGCTGCTTCATGCCATCTTTAATCACCGTCATGCCATGTTCGTTACGGAATTTTTCGCCGCTGGGCACGCGCTGGGAAGGGGTGTTGCTCATAGGAGAGAGCCTCTCTACTGTGCGGCTGGTAAGCAGAAAATCCGAGCGACGCATCACGAAAAATATACGTGCAAAATGTGGCCGCGATGCAACTGTTTACCATGCCCTGAGTAACGCTAACTGATACGTAGGTTGTAAATAATGTAACATATTTGGCAATCAACAAGACACCGTAGAACCGCTAGTGATCGTATTCCAGTGACAGGGCGGGTAAGCAGGAAACCCCATGGCTAGGAAGCGGGCTGCCAGGCGCTTGGAAGTGGCGCTGGAACTCGCTCAGATGCTCACGCACAAAACGCAGGAAGAGCTCTGCTACCGGAGTGGGGAAGTGGTCTCGGCGGTATACCGTGCACCAGGCGCGGCGAATGGGGAAATTGGGCAGAGACAAGGTAGCGAGCAGGCCCTGTTCCAACTCGCGCTGTACCGCCAAACGAGGCAGTACGGCAACGCCCAAATGTACCATTACCCCTTGTTTGATGGCTTCATTGGTGCCCAGCTCGATACGGTGCGGAAGCCCCACTTCTTGATCCACGGCAAGCTGCTCAAAGGCGCTGCGAACCCCCGAACCAGGCTCGCGCATTAGTACGAAATGGCGTGCGAAATCCGTCAGCGTTGGATTGGGCATACTTAGCAGAGGATGTTCTGGCCACACTACCGCCACAAGCTCGTTTTCAAGAATTGGCATAACCACCAAGCCGTCGTCTTCTGGCACCATGGCCATGATCACCACGTCGTCTTGTTGTTCGGCCAGCCGCTCAAGTGCTTGGCTGCGGTTACACACCTTTAAACGCAACTGAACATCCGGGTATCGCGCGCGAAACTTGGCCAGCAGATAAGGCACGACGTACTGGGCGGACGAGACAGCCGCAATATTCAACTTGCCGCTAATTTTGCCGTTAATATCAGAAAGGTTCATTTGCAGCCGCGACAGCTGACCAAAGATTTCCCGCGTAGAGAGGGCCAGTGTATCGGCTGTTGGCAGCACGTGGAGAGTTTTCCCCGCATACTTAAAGAGAGGCTGCCCCAACGCTTGCTCAAGCTGTCGAATCTGCGCGCTCACGGCTGGTTGTGTCAGGCCGAGCTGCTCGGCGGCCCGTGAATAGGAGCGTTGTTGATGCACTGCCTGAAACACTTGTAACTGTCGAAACGTTAAGCGGTTGAGCAGCGTGGGGGATGACATAACCACCTCAGGGTAAACTTCCTCGGTAAAAAAGCGCACTGTATAAGGCCTGTTATATAGGGCTTGGCCTCAGCGTCGAAATGCTATCACTGATTTAGGGCTACCGCCTTGAAAGCTTGGCGGTATATAAACGGTGTACGTTTCGATCAATAAGGCAGTCGTTGGAAAAGGGGGGTGGTAATCATCGACGTTAGGCAAGGAGTGGCCTAAACTATATTGCATTGCAGCATCATTGCTTCGGGATTGGTGCCATGCATCAACCCAATGGGAGAATATATGAACTTTCTCGCTAATCCTTTGCTTACCACCAATGCGCTTGCTGCTCCTTGGTTTGGGTCATCGAATGATTCCGCGGCGTTACCGGGCGGTGAAGCTCTCGCTAGCATGATGGACCCTTTTGGGTTTGGTCGTGCCGCGGTTAGCTACTGGCGTGACAGTGTAGAGCGCAACATCCTTTATTGGGATGTCATGCGCGAGCGCGGCAACCAGTATCTCGAACACATGGAGCAAACGAAGCCCAATGTGCTCGGCTTTGAAACCGAGGTGTTAGTGGATGGCCGTACGCTGCCTAATCCGACTAACTATGAGTTACTACGGGTATTGCCGCCTAAGAATATCCAGATTGACCCACAAAAACGCCCCTTTGTCGTTATTGATCCGCGTGCAGGCCATGGCCCTGGTATCGGCGGTTTTAAGCCTGATAGCGAACTCGGTGTCGCGCTAAAAGCGGGCCATCCTTGCTATTTTATTGGCTTTTTACCTTTCCCTGAGCCAGGCCAAACGGTGGAAGATGTGGTGGAGTCGGAAGTGGCCTTTTTGCGCCACGTGATTGCGCTACACCCGGAAACCACTGAAAAACCGATGGTGGTTGGTAACTGCCAAGCGGGCTGGCAAATCATGATGGCCGCCGCCCTTGAGCCTGAAGTATTTGGGCCAATCTTAATCGCTGGTGCACCGCTCTCTTATTGGGCTGGCGAGCATGGCAAGGCGCCCATGCGTTATACCGGCGGTATGACCGGGGGAAGTTGGATCACCGCGTTGACCAGTGATATCGGCAACGGCCTATTTGATGGGGCGTGGCTGGTTCAGAACTTTGAGCGCCTCAACCCGGCTAATACCTACTGGAAAAAGCAGTACCACCTGTATGCCAATATTGATACCGAGTCCAAACGCTATTTAGAGTTTGAGCGCTGGTGGGGTGGTCATGTGGTGCTGGGCGGTAATGAGATCCAGTACATTGTCGATAACCTGTTTGTCGGCAATCGCCTTTCTACGGCGCAACTGGTTACCCGCGATGGACGGCGTATTGATCTGCGTAATGTACGCTCGCCTGTGGTGGTGTTTTGCTCACGGGGGGACGATATTACGCCGCCGCCTCAGGCCCTGGGGTGGATTCGTGATCTGTACGCGGGCGAAGAGGATATCATTGCGAATGAGCAGACGATTATTTACTGCTTGCATGATACCACTGGGCACCTGGGAATCTTCGTATCTGGCAGTGTTTCCCGCAAAGAGCACTCCGAATTTACGGCGAACATGGACTACATCGATGTGATGCCGCCAGGGCTGTACGAAACGACGATTTCTCACGCCGACGAACACACAGACGCCGAGCTGATTGAGCGTGACTATCTGCTGGAATTTGCGCCGCGCAACTTCGAAGAGCTTGATCGTGACGTGATGCATCAGCCGGAGGATGATCGTCGCTTCGCCACCGTTGCCCGCATCTCTGAAATTAACCTGGGGTTTTATCGTCTCTACGTGCAGCCATGGATACAGTCCATCATGACGCCCGAGGCGGCGCGCTGGATACGGCGTATGCACCCCATTCGCCTGGGCTACAAGCTCATGTCAGACCGTAACCCGCTGACGGTGCCGCTACCGGTTATGGCCGACTACGTGCGCCGCCATCGTCAGCCGGTGGAGCAGGACAACATATTTAAAGCGCTAGAGCTCATGGCATCTGATCAAATTGTAGTGAGCCTGAATGCGTGGCGTGACCTGCGCGATAGCTCAACCGAGCGCCTGTTTATGGATATTTATGGTCAACCGTTGCTCCAGGCCGCTGTTGGCTTGTACGGGGATGCCCATGTACATCGCCGCCGTCCTGGCGCAGAGCCTGAGCACCGCCGCTTTATTGAAAACCGCCAAAATGAGCTGCGTCATAAAATTGCTCAGGGTGGCCCTCATGAAGCCGTGATGCGTTCAGTGATCTATGTGCTAGGTGGCGCACCGGCCACCGATGAGCGTAACTTTAAGCGCCTACGCGCCTCTCGGGCGGAGCTTGAACCCAGCACCTCCTTGAGCGAATTTAAGCGCCTAGTGCGTGAGCAGTTCTTTATTTTGAAGCTTGATCGTGAGCAGGCGCTTAATACGTTGCCGGAGCTATTAAAAGGGCAAACCGGTGAAGAGATAGATAACTATATTAGCCACTTAGAGCATGTCTTTGCCGCTAGCGGTGAGTTAACTGAACATGCCGCTAACCGGTTTGACCAAGTAAAAGCGTTGTTTGATAAAGCGCGTCCGGCTGCCTTGGCGGCACCAGCCCCTGAAACAGCGCCCACACCTGACTCCGCTGCGGCTACAGCGGAAATAGCAGCCGAAGCGAGTAACACGGTAACGGCTGAAAAGGCCCAGGAATCATCGGTAGAGGCGCCAAAGAAAAAGCCAGTCACCCGGCCGGCTGGGCAGCGCAGAAGCTCGCCCCGTAAGCGTTAGATAAAGTTGCTAAGACGTCTTCGCCCCCGCTTTTTAGCGGGGGCTTTTGCATTGATAGGCGGCTATTTGGGTTGCCGAGTGCCGAGCGGCAGTCTAGTGTCTAGCTACCCTGATGCAAAAAAGCATCGTAAAACGCACCGCGCCGCTAATGCGTTGTTGTTAGTGTTCGCTTAGCTCCCTAAGAGGCGGTTGCTACTAGCGCTTAATCAAGGGCTGGGGTAGGGTAGGCGCATTTTTCTCATGGTCGCCAAGCACAAATTGAGGCGGCAACGTATTCAGAGCATGGGCGATAGCGCCTGGGCAATAGAAAAGTGGAGCACTATGGGCAAGTCACTGGTCATCGTCGAATCGCCCGCGAAAGCGAAGACGATTAATAAATATCTCGGCAACGATTTCATCGTCAAGTCGAGCGTGGGTCACATCCGTGACCTGCCGACCAGCGGCTCAGGTAAGGCAGCCTCCGACCCAAAGGAGCGCGCTCGCCAGGCCGCGGCAACGCGTAAGATGTCGGCGGAAGAGAAGGCGGAGTATAAAAAGCGCAAGGCCCACGACCAGCTTATTCGGCGCATGGGCATTGACCCTGATAACGGCTGGGAAGCGCGCTATGAAGTGCTTCCTGGTAAAGAGAAGGTGGTGGCTGAATTAAAGAAGCTGGCTGAGAAAGCCGATGCCGTCTACCTCGCGACGGATTTGGACCGCGAAGGGGAGGCTATCGCCTGGCACCTGCGCGAGACCATTGGTGGCGATGACAGCCGCTACAAGCGTGTGGTGTTCAACGAAATTACCAAAAACGCCATTCAAGATGCTTTCAAAGCCCCCGGCGTTCTTAACATTCCCCGTGTAGAAGCCCAACAGGCGCGCCGCTTTCTGGACCGCGTCGTCGGTTTTATGCTTTCACCGCTGCTGTGGGCCAAGATTGCTCGCGGGCTTTCCGCTGGGCGCGTTCAGTCTGTCGCGGTGCGTTTGATTGTTGAGCGCGAGCGCGAAATCCGAGCGTTTATCCCAGAAGAGTTTTGGGATGTGCATGCAGATCTCGTTTCTCCTGACGGCGAGCTGGTGCGTTTTGCCCTGGCGCGTCAGGATGGTAAGCCGTTTCGCCCCACGTCAGAAAAAGACACTCTGGCGCGCATTGAGCAGCTGCGCAAAGCCAAGCTGTCGATTACTTCGCGTGAAGATAAGCCCACCAGCTCTAAACCGACCGCGCCGTTTATCACCTCTACGCTTCAGCAGGCAGCCAGCGGCCGATTAGGGTTTTCGGTGAAGAAGACCATGACCATGGCCCAGCGGCTTTATGAAGCGGGCTACATCACCTATATGCGTACCGACTCCACCAACCTATCTAAAGACGCGGTGGAGAGTGTCCGTTCGTTTATTGGTGATGAGTATGGTGCGCGCTATTTGCCTGAGTCGCCTAATCGATACAGCAGCAAAGAGAGTGCTCAAGAAGCGCACGAAGCCATCCGGCCCTCTAGCGTCGAGCGCAAAGCGACTGACTTGGCAGGTATGGAGCGTGACGCCGAACGCCTCTACGAGCTTATTTGGCGGCAATTTGTGGCGTGTCAGATGACCCCGGCCGAATACCTCTCCAGTACGCTCAGTGTGGAAGTAGATGGCTACGACCTGCGTGCCAAAGGCCGCGTGCTGAAATTTGATGGTTACACCCGGGTAATGAAGCCTACGGGCAAAAACGAAGATCAAAGCCTGCCTGACCTGCCGACGGGCACGGCAATGCAGCTAGAAAAACTCGACCCTCAGCAGCATTTTACCAAGCCGCCCGCGCGCTACACCGAAGCCAGCTTGGTCAAAGAACTAGAGAAGCAGGGCATTGGCCGCCCCTCCACCTACGCATCGATTATTTCGACTATCCAAGATCGTGGCTACGTGAAGCTGGAGAGCCGCCGTTTTTATGCCGAAAAATTGGGCGATATCGTCACCGAGCGGTTGAAAGAGTCCTTCCCTGACTTAATGGACTACTCCTTCACCGCCCGCATGGAGGACAGCCTTGATGAAGTGGCTGAAGGCGAGCGCAATTGGCAGGCGCTGCTTGATGCCTTCTACGATGAGTTCCGCATGGAGCTGATGAAGGCTGAAAGCGAGGAGGGCATGCGTCCGAATCAGCCGGTGCCGACTGATATCGACTGCCCCAGCTGTGGCCGAAAAATGCAGATTCGAACCGCCTCTACCGGCGTGTTTTTGGGCTGTAGCGGCTACAACTTGCCGCCTAAAGAGCGCTGCAAAACCACCATTGACCTGATTCCTGGTGAAGAGGCCGTGGCGGAAGACGCGGGCGAAGAAGCGGAAACCAATGCCCTACGTGCCAAGCGTCGCTGCCCGAAATGCGGCACGGCGATGGATAACTACCTGATTGACGAAACTCGTAAGCTTCATATTTGTGGCAACAGCCCAGACTGTGACGGTTACGAAGTAGAGAGCGGCAAGTTCAAGATTAAAGGCTACGATGGCCCGGTCATTGAGTGCGATAAGTGCGGCTCCGAGATGCAGCTAAAATCTGGCCGATTTGGCAAATACTTTGGCTGCACCAACAGCGAGTGTAAAAACACCCGCAAGCTGCTGCGCAGTGGTGAAGTCGCGCCGCCGAAGATGGACCCGATTCCCATGCCCGAACTTGCCTGCCAAAAGGTGGAAGATCATTACGTGTTACGGGATGGCGCTAGTGGCTTGTTCCTGGCTGCTAGTAAGTTCCCTAAAAATCGTGAAACCCGCCCGCCGCTGGTTAAAGAGCTGAAAGCTCACGCTGACGAGCTGCCGGAGAAGTATCACTTTATTCTCAAAGCACCCAGTGAAGACCCGGATGGCCGCCCTGCGCAAATTCGCTTCTCGCGTAAAAACAAAGAACAGTACGTGATGACAGACGAAGAGGGCAAAGCGACCGGCTGGAAGGCGACCTTTGAAGGCGGCACATGGCATGTGGAGGATAAGCGCAAGTGAGCCCACGTTCGCGTACCAATCAACTGCTGTACCAGGCCGAGCTGCTGGTCGGCCTGCCGGTTGGCGATGATGAGCATGCGCCAGTGCGACAAATGGCCATAGAGGAAAGTGCGTTGGCGCTGTTTGAGCTGGCGCTTGGCTCGCTGCTAAAAGAAGTCACGGAACACGCGCGGTTGAATAGCCATGACTGGCGGGAGCTACTCGCCAGTGATGGCCCCGATGTGGCAGAGCTGCAGCGTCTACGCGATGCCATGCAGCAGCCGGAAAGCTGGCTTTACTGGCTGGTGGGGCAGCTAGAGAAGCTGCACAGTGATGATGGTGCTGCGCGTCGCGCTGTGCAAAATCCTTCTATGATTGCGGTAGGTAGCCAGTTGACGTTAGCCGAGCAACTGTTAGAGAACCTCCAAGCGGCTAAGCGTGATATTGCCTCGCTACGGGAGACAAGCCAGGAGTGGTAGCCCAGCGGCAGTGCGGTGGTGATAGAGGGAGAGGTTGCCAATAGCGTCTGATTGCTTACTCTGATAGGTTGAAATGTGCCTATTCGCCACCACGTTGTATGGAAACAACGATACAGGAGACACGGATGCGCTATAACCAAGTCAAAGATCTCATTGAGTGGGCAACGGGTTATCATGGCCGCATGGCGCGCCAATACAGCGCTGGCGCAGAACAAGCCGAGCATGAGCGCCTAGCCATGGCGCTCACCTACCTAGCTGATAGCGAGCTAAAGATGAAAACAGGGCTTGAGGCGCTGTTTCACGATGGCTCGGATCATCGTGAAGTGTTAGAAATATGGTTTGACGATTCAAGCGACTTCCCCCAGCCGCCTGAGCTTGATGCTCTGGCAAAGCAGAGCGTGGCAGGTTCGATTGATGAGCTAACCGAAACAGCGGTAGAGTCCCATCGTAAGCTGCAAAGCCTTTATGAACATCGCGCTTCTCGGGCCAAAATTGAGCCCGAGGAGACGTTTTTTAGCGCATTGGCAGAAGGTCATAATGCAGAAGCTCGCAAGCTAGTCGCGAGCATGCAGGAGTTTGACGATATTTAGTGATCGTTGAATTAAAGTTTGTTTCAGTGCTGCTCGTTATTCTGAATGCTAATTTGATGGTCGAAACGCTGACAATAGCTGTGTGAATAAGGTATAACAGCCGCCACTAATGCGTCCTCGGCCTAGCCACACTGGCCTGTATTTGAGAGCAAAATAATGTCTGTGAACCGTCGCCGATTTTTGGCGTTGGCACTGGGCTGGCCAGCAGTGGCTAGCGCAACTGCTACAAGCGCTGTGAATGATTATGAGCCAACCGATTTGGTTGAGACGCTGCTTTCTCGCGCTGCTGTGCCACGCCACAGTAGTGAGTTGTGGGTGCTAATTGACGATAAAGAGGCAACGCTGACCATCTTTCGTGGCAATGCGCTGGTAGAGCGTTTTGCGCCTATTTCATTGGGGCGCGGTGGCGCAAAAACCCAGCGAATTCGCGGCGATAACGTTACACCGCTGGGCGAATTCAGAGTTAATCGATTTAATTTCGAAAGCCAGTGGCATATCTTTATTGGTATCGATTATCCTACGCCACCTCACGCACGTATGGCGCTTGAAAAAGGTATCTACTCCCAAACGGATTACGAAGCCTATTTTGACCACTACCGGCGTTATGGCTCTCCCCCGCAGAATACTGCGTTGGGTGGCGCTATTGGGATTCACGGAGTTGGCGGCGGTGATCCAGAGATCCATGGTAGCTTCCACTGGACCCAAGGGTGTGTGGCAGTCACCAATGAACAGATCGCACGTGTGGCCGAATTAGTAGATGTTGGCACACGCGTGGTGATCCGCTAGGCTTGTGTTGTTGAAGGAAGTTCTAGGTTTTAAATATGTGGCTATAGACAACCGCTGTGGTCTATTATAAAACAGCGTTTGACTTGCGTGCCTTGGTGCGTAACCCTGGTACAAGTCGCTGTAAAGAACCTGCACCGCAGGTAGACAAATTTAAGCTAACGCTTTAGCCTTATTTTTTGTCATACCCTTAACGTAGTACCCAAGGAAGACTCAAGGAGAACACTATGACTCTGAAGACTGCTCTGAAGATGACTGCCGCTGCCGCTTCTCTGGCAATCCTGGCTGGCTGTGCTTCTACCAGCGCTCTGGAAGAAGTTCGCATGACTGCTGAATCTGCACAGGCTGATGCCGCAGAAGCACGCAGCATGGCTTCACAAGCTCTGAACACTGCAAACCAAGCTCAGCGCGACGCGCAAGCTGCTCTGCAGATGTCTGAGCAGAACCGTGAAGAAATGAACCGCATGTTCCAGCGTTCCATGCAGAAGTAATTCTGCTTGGGCCACCGAGCATGATGCATGTTCGGTGGTCGCTGTAGATGTGAAAAACCCCGCCTCGGCGGGGTTTTTTGTTGCCTAGCGCTTTACGCGTTAAGCGTCGCCTTCAACGCGAACGGTAGTGGAAAGCTCGACACCTTCCAAAATCCCCTCTAGCTGCTGAGTGGGCTGCGGCTCGGGTTCCGGCTCAGGGGCGGGCGCTTGCGGGCCATATAGCGCCACAAAGCGGCCATCTGGTGCTTCCACCGCGCGTTTGACCTGCTCGTAATCGACTTCTGCTTGATCTTCTGCCAGTTCGCTGACCCGCTCAATGGCATTAAGCAGCGGCTCAAAGTTGCCTACGTTCTCTTCCAGCTGAGGGTAGGATTGCACAAACAGTGTGCCGTCTGCCGCCCAGCCTGCTTTAAAAGGCGCATCCATCAGGTTTACCTGGGTGCCGCTCGGCAGGCGTTCATACAGCGACTCGATATCTTCTGGGTACATGCGGATACAGCCGCGGCTAACACGCATACCTACGCCGTCAGGGCGGTTGGTGCCATGAATCAGATAACTAGGCATGGCCAGCAGAATGGCGTGGCGGCCCAGGGGGTTATCTGGCCCGGCCGGTACGATAGAAGGCGCAGGATCGCCGCGCTCTGCAGCCTCGCGACGCATCGAGGCCGGCGGTGCCCAAGCGGGGTCTTTTACCTTAACGGTGGTGCGGGTGATGCCCACTGGGGTGGCGAACTCTTCACGACCCACGCTAACCGGATAGGTTTCAACAATGCCTGGGTTATCGGCGGGGTAGTAATAAAGGCGCAGCTCGGAAAGGTTAACAACCACGCCTTCACGCGGCGCGGGGGGTAGAATATAGCGCGCAGGGATCACTACCTCGGTGCCTTCACCCGGTACCCATAAGCTAACGTCTGGGTTCGCCATGCGAATCTCTTCGTAGCCAATATTATGGCGACGAGCGATGTCAATAAGCGTCTCTTCGGGGTCCTCCACCGTAACGGTGTAGTACTCACCAATAATGTCGCCGTGCTCGGGCAGTCGGAAGTGGCCGCGCGGTAGTTCCTGCGCCTCAGCAACTTGCTCTGCACTAGCAGTGGCGTCGTCAGTAATCGCCACAGTGCTTTCGGCCTGCTCGGCCGACGGCTGTGCATAAACGGGGCCCACAAGGCTCGCTGCCAGCAGAACTGCCAGGCTGGTAGGTCCCCAACGGGTAATGTTCTTACGAATGTTCATGGTCGATCCTAATCAATGTATGCACTGCTGGTACGCATGGTAATGGGCAGCGATGCGTTACCGATATGTGCTGCTTAATGACAAGTTTGCCCCAAGGTTCACGCCGCCGCTACTTTTTGATTAAGGGTCGTTAGCAGTGCTTCAATCTTTTCGAAACGCTGTTCGACCGTTTCCATTGGAAATTCAAAACGTAAAGTATCGGAACCATCTAAGCGGTAGTGCTGGGGAGATTTTTGAATCAGCGTGACCAGCGTCAGCGGGTCTACCTGGGTGGTGGTGTTAAAAATCACGCGGCCGCGCTGTTCACCTGCTTCTATGCGCTCAACACCGAGCTGTTCTGCCCGGTGGCGCAGCTTCGTCTGCCGAATCAGATTCTTCAACGGCTGTGGCAGTAGGCCAAAACGGTCAATCAACTCTACCTGCAACTCTTTAAGCTCGGTATCTGATTGCGTATTAGCGATGCGTTTATACATGACTAGGCGCTGCTGTACATCGTGAATGTAATCATCGGGAATGAGGGCAGGCAGATTCAGGCTTATTTCGACGCCTGTGTTGAAGGGCGCGTCGATGTTAGGGGTTTTGCCTGCGCGGATTGCTTTCACCGCCCGGTCCAGCATTTCCATATAAAGGGTGTAGCCAATGGTTTCCATTTGGCCGCTCTGCTCGTCGCCCAAAAGCTCACCCGCACCGCGAATTTCCATATCGTGGCTGGCCAATGTAAAGCCTGCCCCCAGGTCGTCTGAGGCGCTAATCGCCTCAAGGCGTTTTACGGCATCTCGCGTCATGGCTTTGGGTGGCGGGGTTAGTAGGTAAGCATAGGCCTGATGGTGGCTGCGCCCTACGCGGCCGCGCAGCTGGTGTAGCTGTGCTAGGCCGAACTTATCCGCACGCTCAATCAAAATGGTATTGGCGCTAGGTACGTCAATGCCGGTTTCGATAATGGTGGAGCACACCAGCACGTTAAAGCGTCGGTGGTAGAAATCAGACATCACCCGCTCAAGGCTGCGCTCTGGAAGCTGGCCGTGGGCCACCGCAACGCGGGCTTCCGGCACTAGCTCGCGGATCTGTTCAGCAGCATTCTCTATGGTTTTTACTTCGTTGTGCAGAAAGTAGACCTGACCGCCGCGCAGGATCTCTCGCAGTAGCGCTTCCTTAATAATGCTGTTGTCGCGCTGCTGTATAAAAGTTTTTACCGATAAGCGCCTTGCGGGCGGGGTGGCGATGATAGAAAGGTCACGGATGCCGCTCATGGCCATATTGAGCGTGCGCGGAATAGGTGTAGCGGTGAGTGTGAGAATGTCGATTTCCGCGCGTAGGGTTTTCAACTTCTCTTTTTGGGCGACGCCGAAGCGGTGCTCTTCATCGATAATCAGCAGTCCCATTTTGGGCAGCTCGACGCTTTTCGAGAGCAGCTTATGGGTACCAATAACGATATCGGTTTGGCCGTTTTTGATGCCTTCCAGGGTTTGCGTCATCTCTTTGCCACCGGTAAAGCGCGAGATTAGGCTGATATTGACGGCAGTGTCGGCAAAGCGGTCGCGGAAGTTCTCAAAGTGCTGGCGCGCTAGCAGCGTTGTCGGCACTAGCACTACGACCTGTCTGCCGGACTGTACGGCGAGGAAGGCGGCGCGCATGGCCACCTCGGTTTTACCAAAGCCGACGTCGCCACATACCACGCGATCCATTGGCTGTGGCGACACCATATCGCTAATCACCGCCTCAATGGCGGCTTGCTGGTCGGGTGTTTCCTCAAACGGGAAGCTGGCTGAAAAGCGAACGTACTCATCTCCCGGTGAGTCGTACACCGTGCCTTGCTGGGCTTCACGGCGGGCGTAAATATCCAGTAGCTCTGCGGCGGTGTCGCGAATTTTTTCAGCGGCTTTGCGGCGGGCTTTCTCCCACTGGTCGGAGCCCAGCTTATGCAGCGGGGCGAGTTCGTCATCGGCGCCGCTATAGCGTGAAATAAGGTGCAGGCTATCCACCGGTACATACAGCTTGGCGCCGTCGGCATAGGAGAGGGCGAGAAACTCGTTGGCCTGGCCGCCCGCTTCCAGAGTCTCCAGGCCCAGGTAGCGGCCTACGCCGTGGGCTTGGTGAACCACCGGTGCTCCTTCGCGCAACTCGGAAAGGTGGCGGACCGCTAGTTCGTTATCGTCGGTGGCTTTTTCCCGCCGACGGCTTTGCCGCACGACGTCGCCAAACAGCTCGGTTTCGCTAATTACCGCGACATCGGGCTCGGTGAGCCATAGGCCACTACCCACCAAGCTTTCCGTTATAGCGATGTGCTCGCTGCCTGCTAAAAAAGCCTGGAAGCTATCGCTATGGGGCAGCGATATTTTCAGCGGGGAGAGGACTTCCTCCAGTGCTTCCCGCCGCCCGCGGGACTCGGCAACAAACAGCATGCGGGTCTTGGGATGGTTATCCAAGAAGCTCGCCAGCTCGCTCAGCGGCTGTTTGGCGCGCGCATTAATGGCCAGAGAAGGGAGTGCTTGGGCCAGAGGAGCAAGCGCATGGCGTTGGCTGTCGTCCTCAGTGAACTCAAGGCGAGGTCGCGCTTTAATGGCGGAGAATACTTCGTTAACCGGGAAGAACGCCCGGTGAGGCGGTAGTAGCGGCCGCGTAGGGTCAACACCTAAATTCTCATAGCGCGATTCAATCGACTGCCAGTGCTGCTCAGCCGCGTGGAAAACGTCTGGGAGCAAGGCGATGCGAGTGTCTTCGGTGAGATGCTCAAACAGCGAGGCGGTTTCCTCGAAAAAGAGCGGTAAATACTGCTCTAGCCCAGGAGAGGGAATCGCTTTCAGCGCATCGTTATAGAGCGGGCACTGGCGCGGGTCGACATCAAACAGGGTTTCAAACTGCTCACGAAAGCATGCGATGGCGCTGCGGCTGAGCGAATACTCATGGGCGGGCAGCAGCTCAATGGTGTCGACTTTATCAGTAGAGCGCTGGCTGCCGGGGTCGAAGTGGCGCAGGGTGTCGATCTCGTCATCGAAAAGGTCGATGCGGATCGGCTCATCCATGCCCATGGCAAATAGGTCGATAATCGCGCCGCGCATGGCGTATTCGCCCGGCTCATAAACGGTCTCTACCGCACGATAGCCTGCCCGGGAGAGCGATTCGCGGAATGTTTCGCGATTCAGCGTGGCCCCCGCCTTTAGCGTCATCACGCGGGCAGCGATGTACGAGACAGGCGGCAGCCGCTGCATGAGGGTATTGACCGGCACAAGCACGATACCGCGCACGCCATCCTGCAGCAGGCGCAGCGTTCTCAGCCGAGCAGAAATAATATCTTGGTGGGGCGAGAAGCTGTCGTAGGGCAAGGTTTCCCAGTCGGGGAAGGGGAGAACCGGTACGCTGCTATAAAAAGCGAGATCTTGTTCCAGCCTCTGGGCGCTGGCGGTGTTGGGAGTGATCACCAGTAACGGTGCGCTTGACGCTACCTGAGCTAGCGCCAGGGCAGTCGCACTGCCCGGCGGCGCTTGCAAATAGAGCGTATCGCGAATCCCTTGCGGCTGAGGCGGTTCGAGCAGAGAGA
The DNA here is from genome assembly GCF_044543515.1 of Vreelandella lionensis. NCBI lineage: Bacteria > Pseudomonadati > Pseudomonadota > Gammaproteobacteria > Oceanospirillales > Halomonadaceae > Vreelandella > Vreelandella lionensis. The sequence continues at coordinate 45,671 of NZ_JBITWC010000026.1, forward strand.
AAGAAGGCATAGTAAAGGTATCGTTTTGCGCAGAAACGGAACCTGAATCATACACGATCAGCCCTTTCACGCAGAGGCCCTAAGGTGAAGCGGGCTTTGTGAGCCTATTTGGTACTACATGAATACTGTTTGTAGTCAATGCCCTTTTTCTGTAATACCCCTACATGTTGTGCGACTATCCATTCATTGCGGCTCCCTAATAAGCCCCGGATAATATCCCCACATCCCCGTTACCCAATGAGGCCGCACGTGAGTCAGCAAGCTCTCGAAAACGTTTTTCAGGAATGGCAAAACAATGAAGCTCTGGCTGAGCAGATGATTCCGCTGGTGGGTCAGCTCTATCGCCAGAACAACGTTGTTGCCACCATGTTCGGACGTTCCCTGATCAAGCGGTCGGTCATTCGTATCCTTAAAGATCACCGCTTTGTGCGCAAAATTGAAGGCACAGAGCTGTCGGTAGAAGACACGTACCCCATCGTAAAAGCGATGAGTGAGATGAACTTGGGGCCTGCTCACGTCGATGTGGGTAAGCTAGCAGTGAGCTTTAAGCGCCAGGGCGGTGGCGACCTTGATGCATTTTTGCGCCATGAGCTAGGCGAGATCATCGACGGCTTTCAGCCGGGCGGCAGCAAAGGCGAGCCTCAAGACGTCGTGCTGTATGGTTTTGGCCGTATTGGTCGCCTGCTGGCGCGCGTGATGGTCGAGAAGGCTGGCGGCGGAAACCTACTGCGTTTGCGTGCCATTGTGGTGCGCGGCCGTGGTGATGTGGCGAAAGACCTGGAGAAGCGTGCCAGTCTGTTGCGCCGCGACTCGGTTCATGGCCCGTTTGATGGCACCATCGCCGTGGATGCTGACGCGCGTACGCTGACCATTAACGGCAACGTGGTGCAGGTCATCTACGCCGACTCTCCCAGCGAAATTGTTTACACCGCCTACGATATTCATAACGCGGTGATTGTTGATAACACCGGTATTTGGCGTGATGAAGCGGGTCTAGGCCAGCACCTTGAGTGTAAAGGTGCAGCAAAAGCGCTGCTGACGGCGCCGGGTAAAGGTGACATCAAAAATATCGTATTCGGCATTAATCACGAGACGATTGGCGATAATGACCGCATCGTGTCGGCGGCTTCCTGTACGACGAACGCCATTGTGCCGGTGCTGAAAGTACTCAACGATGAGTACGGTGTGGCGACAGGGCACGTTGAGACCGTTCACGCCTATACCAACGACCAGAACCTGATTGATAACTATCATAAAGGTGATCGTCGTGGCCGTAGTGCGGCGCTTAACATGGTACTGACCGAAACTGGCGCAGCTAAAGCGGTTGCTAAGGCGCTGCCGGAGTTAGAAGGCAAGCTGACTGGTAACGCCATTCGTGTACCGACCCCGAACGTATCTATGGCGATTTTGAACCTGACGCTGGATAAAGGTACCGATGCAGACGCGCTGAACGACTACCTGCGCCGTATGTCGATTGATTCTGCTTACCAAAAGCAAATCGATTTCGTTGACTCTGCAGAAGTGGTTTCTTCTGACTTCGTTGGTAATCGCCACGCGGGCATTGTTGATGCCAAAGCGACCATTGCTAACGGCAATCATGCAGTGGTCTACGTCTGGTACGACAATGAGTTTGGTTATAGCTGCCAGGTCATTCGTATTCTTCAGCATATGTCGAATGTGCAGTTTTTGAAGCTGCCACGTCAGGCGAGTTAATTAGTGCGGGTCCGTAGTGCGCTAAATTAGGGCATTACTTAAAACGTTGAATCAACGCCACCTTCGGGTGGCGTTTTTTGTACCAGAAACAAATGCACTACAAATGCATATAGCACTTTTGGAGGCCATCAGGGATGTGGTCATTGGCCGCGCTTATCTTTATAATGCGATAGATTTTTCGGGGTGGTTCAAGCTTGCTTGGGCCTGACTGGTAACAATCTGAACAGAAAATAAGAATTCACTGAGCAGAAAATAAGCATTCGAACCCCTTACCTTCGTATATCCGATCCATCAACTGGGCGAGACTATGATCGAAGTCAAAAAAGGCCTGGATCTCCCCATCACGGGAGCGCCCGAGCAGCGTATTGAAGATGCGCAGCCTGTGCGTCACGTGGCAATCCTGGGCACTGACTATGTTGGTATGAAACCAACAATGGAAGTTCAGGAAGGGGATAAGGTCAAGTTAGGCCAGCTTCTCTTCACCGACAAGAAAATTGACGGCGTGCGTTTTACCGCGCCTGCCGGTGGTGAAGTAGTCGCAATTAACCGTGGCGAAAAACGTCGTCTGCTGTCTGTGGTTATTAAAGTCGATGAAAATGAAGAAGCGATGACATTTGCTTCTCATGATCGTGGTGCTTTAGGACAGCTTGATCGTCAAGCCGTTGTCGACCAGCTTGTTGAGTCAGGACTTTGGACTGCCCTGCGCACCCGTCCTTTCTCACGCACGCCAGCCATCGATAGCGTTCCTGCCGATATCTTTGTCACCGCTGTAGATACTCATCCGCTAAGCGCTGACCCTGCCTTTATCATCAATGAAAATGCCCAGGCATTTGAAGACGGCCTCAAGGTGCTAACCCGCCTGACCGAGGGCAACGTTTTTCTGTGCACGGGTGCAAACGCCTCAATTCCGGGCGGTGATGTCAGCGGTGTAAAAACCGAAAGCTTTGCTGGGCCGCATCCGGCTGGTTTGGTAGGCACACACATTCACTACCTCTCGCCCGTGGCGCTGCATAAGAAAGTGTGGCACATCGGTTATCAGGACGTGATTGCCTTCGGCAAGCTGTTTGTAGAAGGTAAGCTGGACATAAGCCGCATCGTAGCGGTAGGTGGCCCGCGTGCAGAAAAACCGCGCATTCTGCGTACCCGTGTGGGTGCCAGCACTCAGGAACTCTTAGCAGGTGAAGTCATCAAACCCGATGACACCCGCGTGATTTCCGGTTCGGTTTTCTCTGGCGCCGCCGCTGAAGGCAAACTGACTTATCTGGGTCGCTTCCACAACCAAATCAGTTTGCTGGAAGAGGGCAATAAGCGCACCTTTTTGGGATGGTTATCTCTGGGTGCGAATCGTCACTCGGTAATGGGTATCTACCTTTCCAAGTTCAAAGGCTTGAGCAACTACGCGCCGACTACTTCTACAAATGGCTCCGAGCGTGCCATGGTGCCGGTGGGTAACTACGAGCGCGTCATGCCGTTGGATATTATGCCAACGCAACTGCTGCGTTCGCTGATTGTGGGCGACATTGAGGTTGCCATGCAGCTCGGGTGTCTTGAGCTGGACGAAGAGGATCTGGCGCTGTGTACCTACGTTTGCCCCGGCAAATATGAGTACGGCCCCATCCTGCGTGACAATCTCACCATGATCGAGAAAGAGGCCTGATGATGGGTATTCGACAAACACTCGATAATCTCGAGCCGCACTTCCATAAAGGTGGCAAGTACGAGAAGTTCTATCCGCTTTACGAAGCGGTAGATACCATCTTCTATTCGCCCCCCAGTGTTGCGAAAACCACGTCACATATCCGTGATGGCGTTGACCTTAAGCGCATTATGATCACCGTTTGGTTGTGTACCTTCCCGGCCATGTTCTTCGGTATGTGGAACGCAGGTTGGCAGGCTAACACGGCGATTGAAGCAGGTTATGCTTCTATGAACGGCTGGCGCGAAGCCATCATGATGACCCTGGCGGGCGGTCATGATCCGAGCAGCCTGTGGGCGAACTTCGTGCTGGGTGCGACCTACTTCCTGCCTATCTACCTCGTCACCTTCGTGGTAGGTGGTTTCTGGGAAGTGCTGTTCGCCATTAAGCGTGGTCACGAGGTGAACGAAGGCTTCTTCGTGACTTCCGTGCTGTTTGCGTTGATTCTGCCAGCTACTATTCCGCTATGGCAGGTAGCATTAGGTATTACCTTCGGTGTCGTGATTGGTAAGGAGATCTTCGGTGGTACCGGTAAGAATTTCCTTAACCCGGCGCTGACTGGCCGTGCGTTCCTCTACTTTGCTTATCCGGCGCAAATTTCCGGTGACGCAGTATGGGTAGCAGCCGACGGCTACACCGGTGCTACTGCGCTTTCTATGGCGTTCCAAGACGGTATGACTGCGCTGACTAACGCTTACAGCTGGTGGGATGCCTTCCTAGGCTTTATCCCTGGCTCTGTTGGCGAAGTGTCGACGCTGGCCATCCTGATCGGTGCTGCCGTACTGCTGTGGACCAAGATTGCCAACTGGCGCATCATGCTGGGTGTATTCCTGGGTATGGTGATTACCAGCACGCTGTTCAACCTGATCGGTTCTGAAACCAACCCCATGTTCGCGATGCCGTGGTACTGGCACCTCGTCATTGGTGGGTTTGCCTTCGGTATGGTGTTTATGGCGACTGACCCTGTGTCCGCTTCCATGACTAACCAAGGCCGTTTGGTATTTGGCGCGCTGATCGGTGTGATGACCGTTCTAATCCGCGTGGTAAACCCGGCGTTCCCGGAAGGCATTATGCTGGCCATTCTGTTCGCCAACCTGTTTGCGCCGCTGATTGACCACTTCTTCGTCCAGGCCAATGTGAAGCGCCGTCTCAAGCGCACTGGTACACCGGCCGAGGAGACTGCCTAATGGCACAAGGTAATAACTCCATCAAGAAAGTCCTGATCGTAGCGTTCTCGCTGTGCATCGTGTGCTCGGTCATCGTTTCGACGGCGGCCGTCGCACTACGCCCAGCGCAGCAGCTCAATCAGGAGCTGGACCGCAAAACCAACATCCTTAATGTGGCGCGTCTTTACGAGCCGGGTATGGATGTGGAAGAAGCGTTCAGCAGCCAGATCACTGCCCGCGTTGTTGAACTGGAAACCGGTGAATACACTGACCAGTTTGACCCCAGTACCTTCGATGGTTTTGAAGCCGCGCGCGACCCAGCTACTGGCCGCACGCTGTCTGGCGACCGTGATATCGCAGGTTTGGCGCGGGTTGAAAACTACGCCACCGTTTATCTCGTGGGCGACGCTGAAAACCCCGACCAGATTGTTCTGCCTATTCGTGGGCAGGGCCTGTGGGGCCGCATGATGGGCTTCCTCTCTGTTGAAGGGGATGGCAACACCATCGTCAGTATCACGTACTACGACCACAGCGAAACGCCGGGTCTGGGTGCTGAGGTAAACAACCCGCGCTGGCAAGCCCTGTGGGAAGGTAAGGAGGTTTACAGTGAAGAGGGCGACCTTTCACCGGAAATCCACCTGACCAAAGGCGGTGCAAGTAACGAGCACGAAGTCGATGCGCTTTCCGGTGCTACGCTGACCAGTAACGGCGTGACCAACATGCTGCAGTTCTGGCTGAGTGAAGAGGGCTTTGCTCCTTACCTGGCTAAATTCCGCAGCGGTACCGAGCCATCAGACGCCGAAGACACCGAGACTGACTTCGACGACGTTGAGGGGGCCTGATCATGGCGGATGTAAATGCAAAAGGCGTTTTAACGGCGCCGATTTTTAAGAACAACCCCATTGCACTGCAAATCTTGGGGATCTGTTCTGCGTTGGCGGTCACCACCAGCATGAGCGTTTCGCTGGTAATGGCGTTGGCGGTAATTTTTGTAACTTCCTTCTCGAACTTGTTCGTATCGCTGATTCGGAACCATATTCCGTCCTCGATCCGTATCATTGTTCAGATGACCATCATTGCCTCGCTGGTGATCGTGGTTGACCAGATCCTCAAAGCCTATGCTTACGAAATGTCTAAGCAGCTGTCGGTTTTCGTAGGTCTGATCATCACTAACTGCATCGTGATGGGCCGCGCGGAAGGTTTCGCGATGTCCAACACGCCGGGCCTGTCATTCCTGGACGGTATCGGTAACGGTTTGGGCTACGGTTTCGTTCTGATGGTGGTAGGTTTCGTTCGTGAACTGTTGGGTGCTGGTAGTATCTTCGGCTTCACTGTACTGCCGACCATTCAGAACGGCGGCTGGTACGTGCCGAACGGCCTGCTGCTGCTGCCGCCTTCTGCCTTCTTCATCATCGGTCTGTTGATCTGGGTACTGCGCTCTGTCAACCCCGAGCAGGTAGAAGAGAACGAGTTCAAGATGAAGCACAACACCAAGCCGAAGGAGGCCGTGTAACATGGAACATTATCTAAGCCTTTTCGTTGCTTCGGTATTTGTTGAGAACATGGCACTAGCCTTCTTCCTGGGCATGTGTACGTTCCTTGCGGTATCCAAGAAGGTGTCCTCTGCGATTGGCCTTGGGATTGCGGTTATCGTCGTACTGACGATCACGGTTCCGGTCAACAACCTGGTATTCACTTACCTGCTGCAGGAAGGGGCGCTGACCTGGACCGGCATTAGCGGTGCTGAGAATATCGACCTGTCATTCCTGGGTCTGCTCTCTTACATCGGTGTTATCGCGGCACTGGTACAGATCATGGAGATGTTCCTTGATAAGTACGTACCGTCGCTTTACAACGCGCTGGGCGTTTTCCTACCGCTGATCACCGTAAACTGCGCCATCCTGGGTGGCGTACTGTTCATGGTAGAGCGTAGCTATAACTTCGGTGAGGCCGTGGTATATGGCTTCGGCGCTGGTACCGGTTGGGCGCTAGCAATCGCTGCTCTGGCGGGTATTCGTGAAAAGCTGAAGTACAGCGACGTGCCGGGCGGTCTGCAGGGTCTTGGCATCACGTTTATCACCGTTGGCTTAATGTCACTGGGCTTTATGTCCTTCTCTGGCATTCAGCTTTAATCGGAGCCGGTTTTCTCGGCAGCCTAGGCTGCCGAGGTACAGAAAACCTTCAGCAATAGGAAACCGACATGGTTGATACATCTGTCATCTTGCTCGGTGTTGTCATGTTCACGGTCATCGTTATTAGCTTAACGGCGATCATTCTGGCAGCGCGCAGCAAGCTAGTGAGTAGCGGGGACGTGACCATTGAAGTCAACGGCGACCCTGAGCACACCCTGAAGACCCAGGCCGGCGGCAAGCTTTTGAACACCCTGGCGGCCAACGGTATTTTCCTTTCTTCTGCCTGTGGTGGCGGTGGTTCCTGCGCCCAGTGTAAGTGCCGAGTAGAAGAGGGCGGCGGTTCTATTCTGCCGACTGAAGAGTCGCACTTCACCATGCGTGAGAAGAAAGAAGGCTGGCGCCTCTCTTGTCAGGTTCCTGTGAAGCAGGACATGAAAGTAGAAGTGCCGGAAGAAGTCTTCGGCGTTAAGAAGTGGGAAACCGAAGTAACCGCCAACCCGAACGTGGCGACCTTCATCAAAGAGCTGAACTTGAAGCTGCCTGAAGGTGAAGAAGTTGCCTTCCGCGCCGGTGGTTATGTACAGCTGGTAGCGCCGCCCTACGACATCAAGTTCTCTGACTTCGATATCGAAGAAGAGTACCGTGGCGACTGGGAGAAGTTTGGCCTATTCAACATTTCCCACAAGAGCAATGAGGAAGTCATCCGCGCCTACTCCATGGCGAACTATCCGGAAGAGAAAGGCCTCCTCAAGTTCAACATTCGTATCGCGACTCCGCCTCCTGGCAGCAGTCATCCGCCGGGCCTGATGTCTACCTACGTCTTCAACCTGAAGCCGGGTGACAAGGTAACGGTGATGGGGCCGTTTGGTGAGTTCTTCGCCAAAGACACCGACGCTGAAATGGTCTTCATCGGTGGTGGTGCGGGTATGGCGCCAATGCGTAGCCATATCTTCGACCAGCTCAAGCGCCTGAAGTCGACTCGTAAAATTTCGTTCTGGTACGGTGCGCGCTCCTGGCGTGAGACCTTCTACAACGAAGAGTACGACCAGCTGGCGGAAGAGTTCCCGAACTTTGAGTGGCACTTGGCACTCTCCGATCCGCAGCCGGAAGATAACTGGGAAGGCCCGACGGGCTTCATCCACAACGTGCTGTACGAAAACTATCTGAAGGACCATCCGGCACCTGAAGATTGTGAGTTCTACATGTGTGGACCGCCCATGATGAACGCCTCTGTTATTAAGCTACTGCTTGATATGGGCGTTGAGCCGGAAAACATCCTGCTGGATGACTTCGGCGGCTAATATCGCATCAGCGAACGTTAGAAGCGGGGCTAGCCTTTGGGCTAGCCCCGTTTGTTTTTGTTTACCGTTTTGTTGGTAGATGCGAAGTATCCGTGCTGAAAAACGCCCAATGCCTGATCATTTTGCGGTGGCTGAGGTACAATGGGCGGTAGATTTTTAAGGCACTTATCGGCACAAGTATTGTCGGCAGGTGAGATACCTAACGTAATGCTAGGAGGACAACATGGCAATTTGGCTACTGGTATTCGGGTTTATGGCGCTGATTATGGGCGCGATGGCCGTTGGCGTGCTGATGGGGCGTAAACCCATTGCAGGCTCCTGCGGTGGGCTTAATCAAATCGGCATGAAGGATGGCTGCGATATCTGCGGCGGTAAAGACGAAGTATGCGAAGAAGAGAACCGCAAACGCGGTAGCGTACGGCGCCGTAGTGATGAAAGCCGTGGCGCCGACTTAGGTTACGATGCAACGCGCCGCTAACCGCTGATGCTACTACGCGTTAAATAACATCAAACGCTCGCTTAACCGCGGGCGTTTACGTATGCGCTAATGAATTGATGATGTCAGGGAACAAGGAGATCCAAACCGTATGGCGGTTCACAATTACGATGTCGTGGTGATCGGTACCGGCCCCGCCGGAGAAAGCGCTGCTATTAATGCTGCTAAGCACGGTATGCGGGTGGCGATAATTGAGAAGCAGGCCCAGGTAGGCGGTAACTGCACCCACTGGGGCACCATTCCTTCGAAAGCGCTGCGCCATCAGGTAAAGCAGATCATGGCGTTTAACACCAACCGCATGTTCCGCGATATCGGTGAGCCCCGCTGGTTCTCCTTCCCAAAAGTGATGGAGCGCTCGCGCGGTACCATCGACAAACAGGTTGAAATGCGCACCACTTTTTATGCGCGTAACCGCATTGACCTGTTCCACGGCGTCGCCCGCTTCAAAGACGAGCACACCGTTGTAGTGCGCGACCGCCAAGAGGGCATGGAAGAGCTAGTGGCTAAGAAAATCGTCATTGCCACCGGTTCGCGCCCTTATCGCCCGGCAGATATCAACTTCCGCCACCCGCGTATCTACTGCTCCGATACCATCCTGAGCCTGTCCCACACGCCGCGTACGCTGGTAATTTTCGGCGCGGGCGTTATCGGTTGTGAATACGCGTCCATCTTCTCGGGGCTTGGCGTGAAGGTAGATCTGATCAACAACCGGGATAGCCTGCTGTCGTTCCTGGACGATGAGATCAGTGATGCGCTCTCTTATCACCTACGCAAGCACGGCGTGCTGATTCGTCATAACGAAGAGTACGAGAGTGTCGAGGGTGATGAAGCAGGCGTAGTGGTACGCCTGAAATCCGGTAAGAAAATCCGTGCCGATGCATTCCTATGGGCCAACGGCCGTACTGGTAACACCGACAGCTTAGGGCTGGAGAACATCGGCCTGGAAGCGAATGGCCGTGGTCAACTCAGCGTGGATGAGCACTACCGCACCTCGATTCCGCATATTTACGCGGCGGGCGACGTCATTGGTTGGCCAAGCTTGGCCAGTGCCGCCTACGATCAGGGCCTAAACTCCTGCAACGAGCTGCTGGAAAAAGAGTACCGCTTTGTCAGCGATGTCCCGACTGGTATCTACACTATTCCTGAAATCAGCTCCTTTGGCCCGAACGAGCGCGAACTTACCGAAGCCAAAGTGCCCTATGAAGTGGGCAAAGCGTTCTTTAAAGATACCGCTCGCGCCCAAATCACCGGCGACACGGTGGGCATGCTGAAAATTCTGTTCCACCAGGATACGCTGGAGATTCTGGGTATTCACTGCTTTGGCGACCAGGCTTCTGAAATTCTGCACATCGGTCAAGCGATTATGCAGCAGAAGGGCGAAGCGAATACCCTGAAGTACTTCGTGAACACCACCTTCAACTACCCGACCATGGCAGAAGCTTACCGGGTGGCGGCGCAAAACGGCTTAAACCGCGTCTTTTAAGCGGCCACAAAAAGGGGGCGCTATGCCCCCTTCGTGTTTATAACCATCACCTTCCGTTAGCCATACCTTATAGCGATTCCAACAGCTGTTGGGCGCGGGGCTGCCATTCGCCTTCTAGTGAAGCAGCTTGGCTTAGTGATTCCCTGGCGGCGGCGGTGTTCTCTTGCTGAAGCTGCAAGATGGCTAAGTTTAGCCATGCGGCCCCCATAGCGGGGTCTAGTTGGGTAGCGGCTTCAAACGCTGCTAACGCTGCTTGGGGTTGTTCCGTTGCGTAAAGCGCATTGCCTAACGCGAACTGCCCCAACGGGTTGGCGGGGAAGCGTTCGCCAAAGGCTTGCCAACTGCTGAGCGTTTTTGCAGGCCCATGTTGCTCTTCAAAGGCGCTAATCGCTTCCAGGGCGTTGCGGGCGGTCACGCCCTCCGGCAGGCTGCCCGGCTCGCTGACCACAAACCCCCAGCGCTCAGTACGTGCCCACGTAGCATCAAAACGGCTAAACGACAGGGTGTGCCGCTCGATTTCACCGCTGCGCAGAACAAGCGTCTCGTTAGGCAGATCAAAGCCAATTGCCACCGCGTAGTGCCACATGGGGAAAGCGGGCAGGGCAAGGTTCTGCATCACTACCACCGGGTCGCCAGCTTCCAAGTGAGTGAGCAGTGCATCCATGGTGCCGCGAATAGGAATCGCCAACTGCTCGTAGCGGCGTACGGTGGCCAGCATTTCTGGCTGAACGCTGCCGTCACGCCCTGGCAAAAAAACCTGAGGAATCAGCTCGTCTAAGCTAGCCTCTACGCCTTCGTGATTAAGTACCATAGCCAAGGTAGCTGGGCCGCACTGGTATTCCGTTTGGGCAAAAAACGGCACTTCGGTGAGCTCAGTTTGCGGCGTCAGGCTGGCTTTGGTGCTTTCAAGCAGTACCGGGCTGCGTGCGCAGCCGGTTAGCAGTAGAAGCAGCAGGCTTAACAGTAAAACGCCCGCAGTGCGGGCGTTAACATAACGGTTCATCATCGCGGATGAATTAGCGTGTGAACGGGTAAACATCGGTTAAACCGAGAATGTCCGTTACCAGCAGAATCACAAATACCGCGAACAGCGCACCAATCACGCCAGCACCGGCGGGCAACTGCTCAAGCTGCTGCGCCATTTGCTGGGCTTCGGCATCGCTCAGGGCCTCCACACGCGCTTCAACGTCAGCAGGATTAACACCCTGCTTTAGCAGTTGATCTTGCACATCGGCACGGGCGAGGATTTCATTGATGCGCTCGCGGTCCGCACCGGCACGGTCGCCTGCTAAAACAGACTGCGTTGATACCAGATCCATGCCTTGCGGGGCGGTAGGGGCCGCCACAACGGGCAGGCTGGCAAACACTAACGCAGCAATCAAAAGGGTCGAGAGGTAAGCACGCACTGTTTTCATTGTCTTCATCCTTAGACTTATCGGGGAGCAAGCTATGAGTAGCTTGAGTGATTAGTATAGAAACAAACAGCGAGTGTTTTAAGACGAAAATGCAAAGTGCTAATTATTTGCACTAATGCGATAGGTCCAGGGCGTTTCCGCCAGGATGCCTTTTGCCCCTGCCATGGTCATGGCGAGGTCGTGCAGCCCCGGCCATAGCGGCACGGCAGATGCCCCTTTCACCGCTAAATCCAGGCGCTGGGCCATTAGTAGCAGTTTGTGTAAACGCTTCATGGAAAGGCGGCTAATGGCTTTTTGATAGGACGGGCGACGTTTATCAAAAATCATCGGCTTTTGGGTTTTACAGGCGTGCTCAAAGCTCTGGCCCTGATCCAAATGCTGATGCAACGACAGCAGAGTGCGCAGCTCGCGGGTGAGCGCCCACAGTACAATCGGCGCTTCGACGCCTTCGCTTTTTAGGCCGTTCACAATCCGCGAGGCACGGCTGGGTTCGCCCTTCAAGCAGGCATCCGCCAGATTAAATACGTCGAAGCGGGTGCTATCTTCGACTCCCTGAGCAATATGTTCGACGTTGAGCCGGGTATTAGCCGGGTAGATCAACGCCAACTTTTGCAGCTCTTGATCAGCCGCCAGCAGGTTGCCTTCGGTGCGCTCACCCAGCAACCGTGCCGCTTCCAAATCAATCTGCAGGCCATGGTGAGACGCTCTATCCCGTAGCCAATAGCCAAGCCGCGAAGCATCTACCGGCCATACGGGAACAAAAATTCCCTGTTTATCTAAGGCTTTGAACCAGGCGCTTTTCTGCTGCTTGGCATCGACTTTGCCCATGCTGACCAATAGCAGGTCGTCGCTGCCATCCATCATTTCCGCATATTGAGCAAGCGCCTTGCTGCCTTCCTGCCCCAGCTTCTGATTACCCATGCGCAGCTCTAACAGCTTGTTGGAGGCAAACAGCGAGAGGTTGCTGGCGGTTTCCAAGAGCCGCCCCCAGGCAAAGTTGGGCTCTACATCCAGTACTTCCCGCTCTTCGATACCCGCTTGGCGAGCGGCGGCGCGCACCGCATCGCAGGCATCGCGGTGCTGCAGCGGCTCATCGCCCGCCACAATTACCGCTTTGGGCAGTTTTTTGGCTAGGGCAGCGGGCAGTTGGTCGGCAAATACCTTCACCGCGGCGCCTCAATGTTGGCTAAGCGTTCCACAATACGCTGGGCAAGCTGCCGAGTCAGTGTCTGCTCGGCCTCTTGGAACAGCGTCTCGCGGTTCAACAGATCATCATCGCTTACCCGAATCCGCGTGCTGGTGGCCAGCGTTGCGTTATTCAGCGCGTAAGCGTTAGTTTCCCGTTGCTGAACCGAGAGCGTAGTGCTCAGCGTTAGCTCGTGTTCGCGGCTGGCGCGGCCATCGGTGCCAATGCGCCGCTCTTGCAGCGTTGGCGTGCCGAGAGTGACGCGCCAGGGCGCGCCGCTTTCTACCTCGGTGCCTAATTGCTGCAGGCGAGTGCGAAGCTGCTGGGCGAGGGCGCTATTATCGTCGCCCTCTATCGAGAGTGCGGGCAGGCGCGGCATGGATTCCGTGCCGCGCAGGTGGAACCCGCAGCCGCTGAGCAGCACCGCCGCCGAGGCGGCGATGCTAAGCGCGAGGAAACGACGGCGCGTTATGGGTTGGGCTGGCTTCATCCACTCACCACAATGTTAACCAGCTTGCCAGGCACCACGATCACTTTACGGACCGTTTTGCCTTCCAAATGGCGCTGGACGTTTTCGTTCTCCATCGCCAGTTGCTCGATGGCGGCTTTGTCGGCGCTGGCCGGGGCTTCCAGGCGGGCGCGCAGTTTACCGTTCACCTGTACCACCAGCTCGATGCTGTCGCGGGTCAGGGCGGCTTCGTCTACTTTTGGCCACTGGGCCTCAATGGCGGGCTGCTCATGGCCCAACTGCTGCCACAGGGTGTGGCACAGGTGCGGGGTAATCGGAGCCAGCAGCAGTACGCAGGCTTCCAGCGCTTCACGGCTAACCGCGAGGCCCAGTTCAGAGGTATCGTCGAACTTAGCGACCGCGTTAGAAAGCTCCATCACAGCCGCAATGGCGGTGTTGAAGGTGGTGCGGCGGCCAATGTCGTCGCTGGCTTTCTTGATGGTTTCGTGGGTTTTGCGACGCAGCGCTTTTTGGTCGTCGTTGAGTGCCTCAACGTTCAGCGTGCCCGGAGTGCTCGCTTCCAGGTGCTCGGTAACCTGACGCCAGATGCGCTTCAGGAAGCGGTGCGCGCCCTCGACGCCGGAATCCGACCACTCCAGCGACTGCTCGGGCGGCGCGGCAAACATCATAAACAGGCGCACGGTGTCGGCACCGAACTTGTCGATCATCGACTGCGGATCGACGCCGTTGTTCTTCGACTTGGACATCTTCTCGATGCCGCCCATCTCAACGGGCTGGCCGTCGCTCATCAAAATGGCGCTCAGCGGGCGGCCTTTCTCGTCACGCTTCACTTCCACATCGGCGGGGTTAAACCACTCTTTGCCGCCGTTATCTTTAATGCGGTAGAAGGTTTCCGCAATCACCATGCCTTGGGTGAGCAGCTGCTGGAACGGCTCGTCGGAGTCGACCATGCCGAAATCACGCAGCAGCTTGTGGAAGAAGCGGGCGTAGAGCAGGTGCAGAATGGCGTGCTCAATACCGCCAATGTAGAGGTCCACCGGCAGCCAGTAGTTGGCGCGCTCATCCAGCATCGCTTCGTGGTTATCCGCACAGCAGAAGCGAGCGAAGTACCAGGAAGACTCCATAAAGGTATCGAAGGTGTCGGTTTCACGCACCCAGCCATCGCCTAGTTCGGAGAACTCCGGCATCTTCTTCAGAGGAGAACCGGAGGCATCCACGGTGACTTCCATGGGCAGCGCGACGGGCAGCTCGTCATCGGAAAGCGGCACGGTTTGGCCTTCCGGGCCGTACTTCACCGGAATCGGCGCGCCCCAGTAACGCTGGCGGGCAATACCCCAGTCACGCAGGCGGTAGTTGGTTTTTACTTCGCCACGGCCCAGCTCAGCCAGTTTGGCGGCAATGGCATCAAACGCCGCTTGGAATTCCAGGCCATCGAACTCGCCGGAATTAATCAGCGTGCCGTGCTCGGTGTAAGCGCCTTCAGAGATATTCGGCGTGTTGCCGTGCTCGTCGGCTACCACCGGCTTCAACTCAACGCCGTACTTGGTGGCAAACTCCCAGTCGCGCTGGTCGTGGGCGGGTACGGCCATGACCGCGCCGGTGCCAAACTCCATCAGTACGAAGTTAGCCACGAATACCGGCACTTCTTCACCGCTTAACGGGTGAATGGCTTTATGGCCCGTGGCCATGCCCAGCTTCTCTTTGGTGGCCATTTCCGCTTCAGAGGTGCCGCCTTTGGCGCACTCTTCACAGAACGCCGCCAGCTCGCTGCTCTGCGCGGCGGCTTGTTTCGCCAGCGGGTGACCAGCGGCCACGGCCACGTAGGTCACGCCCATCAGCGTATCCGGGCGGGTGGTGTACACCGCCAGCGGCTCGCAGGCGCTGCCATCGGCGGCTTTAATATCAAAGCTCAGCTCGACGCCACGGGATTTACCAATCCAGTTGCGCTGCATGGTCTTGACCTGCTCGGGCCACTCGACGTTATCTAAATCTGCCAGCAGCTCATCGGCGTAGTCGGTAATCTTCAAGAACCACAGCGGGATCTCTTTGCGCTCTACCGGCGCGCCGGAACGCCAGCCGCAGCCGTCGATGACCTGTTCGTTGGCGAGGACGGTTTGGTCGACCGGGTCCCAGTTCACCGTGGACATCTTCTTGTACACCAAGCCCTTTTCCACCAGCTTGGTGAAGAACCACTGCTCCCAGCGGTAGTAGCTGGTGTCGCAGGTAGCGAATTCGCGGCTCCAGTCGTAGGCAAAGCCCAATGCCTTCAACTGGTTGCGCATGTAATCAATGTTTTGGTAGGTCCACTTGGCGGGCGGCACCTGGTTTTGAATCGCGGCATTCTCCGCCGGCATCCCGAACGCATCCCAACCCATGGGCTGCATGACATTTTTACCCTGCATGCGCTGGAAACGTGAGACAACGTCGCCGATAGTGTAATTACGCACGTGGCCCATGTGCAGCTTGCCGCTGGGGTAGGGGAACATGGATAGGCAGTAGAACTTTTCGCGGTTGGCGTCTTCTACGGCTTTAAAGCACTGGTGTTTGTCCCAGTACTGCTGAGCATCACGTTCGATATCACGGGGGCTGTAATGTGCGTCCATCGGTGTTTTCAATGCCTTGGGGTCATTCGCCCAAAAAGGGCGCAAAGTGAATAATAGATGACGACTGTCAGATAAGTAGCGTCGATTGTATCCTATGCAGGTGTATCCTTGAACGGCTAGCCGATGATAGGCAGCGCCTGTGGCAACAAAAGGAGAGGACCCATGGAAAAACATAACGATCACCGCCTGCGCGAAGGCTACGAGCGCCTGTTGGAACGCATGCAAGGCGGCGCCAACGAGCTCACCTGGGATAACCTGCAAAAGGATTTGGACTACGCCGTTGCCTTTGAAGCAGAGCTTGAAGAGTACACCAAAGACGAGCTGGCCCTGCTGCGCGCCTGGGTAGAGCGCGACTTAAAAGATATGCGCTACTACATGGCGGATACCGGCAAGCAGGTGGCTAGCTGGCTGGGGGTCGATATCGACCAGCTCTCCCGCCGAGTGGCAGAATCACTGCTTTCGATTGCCGACCGCAGCGTGGTAGACCGCGAACGCTTTGAGGACGACCTAGAAGCCGCCCGCGCCGATTACTGCGAAGGCGAAATTGCCGCCCCGGGGTTAATGGCCTGCACACACTGCGATGCCCAGGTAATGCTGAACGAAGTCTCGCGGTTGGAACCCTGCCACCAGTGCGGCCACCGCTACTTCTACCGCTTCCCCAATAAAATTGTCGAAACCTAATTTTTAACCTAGCCAAGCGCTCAAGCCTGCGATCGCCCCCAGCGAGAGCAGGCTCATTATCGCCGCGTAGGGCAGGTTATCTTTCATCATGCGATAACCGCTCACCCCATAACGCCCCTGCAAGGAAAGGTTAATACCGGAAAGCGGCCCAACGCTGGTGCCCACTGCCCAGGCGCTTAACGCCACAAAGGCGAATAGCGTTTGCTCGCCACCGCTTAAATCCAAAATAGACGCCAGCACGGAAACGCCAATAATTGGGTGCAGCCCGACCAGCGCGCTCAGCGTAATGGCAGCAAAGCTGGCCATGGCCTGCCACGTACCAAAGCGGGCAAACAGCGTCCACTCATCGCCCGCAGCGGCAGCCACCAGCGTCGAAAGCCCCAAGGTCAGTAACCCCGCCGCTAAAAACAGCGAAATTTCCCCACGCATAGCGGGCAGGCGGGTAACGGTGTGCTGGCGAATGCGCCGCAGGGTAAAGCGTGGGCCTTCCCGCAGGTTGCTTAACAGCGCCACCCCCGGCAGTAAAAAGGTAATGATGCTGACAATGGTGAGCGACGGCGTGATCCAGAAGTGAAACAGCATCACCAACGCCGCCATGCCCGCAGGCATGAGCAGGCTGCGGGGCGAAAGCGAAAAACCATCCACCTCGGTTAAATCAAACCGCCGCCGCAGCTCCAGCGTGGTTAATAGCCCTGAGAGCATGGCAATCGGAAAACCCACCACGGCAATCTGGGCATATTGCACCGAAGGCACCAGGGCAATCACTACCGCCATGGAAGCAAAGAAAGGCGACCAAAGGGCAGCGCTAGAAAGCCCACGGTTCAGCGCTAATAGCTGCGGCGTGGTTAACGGCGCACGGCGAGCCAATCGGTCGCCCACCATAAACACCGTGGAAAGGTTCAAAATCGTGCCGAGGAAATGCACCCCCAGCCAGGTACGCAGCACGCCATCCGCCCCTGTTACCCGCTTGCCCGGCGGGCGTTTATTGCCCTGGGTTCCAATCAGCGAAATAAAGCTCACGCCCACCAGCATGGTGGCCACAAACACGTTGCCTTGCAGCATGGCAGGCCAGTTCACCGCCGCGTCATACACCGTTTGCGCCACCACCAGCATGACCACACCAAGGGCAATCAACACCCCCGCCTGAATACGCGAACGCTTGGGAATATCCCGCCACAGCAGCGCCACCGCCGCCCACAGCAAATAGCTCACCGCCTGCGCGGTCGGTACCGCCCCGGTAAAGCCCAATATCTGCGCCAAAAGCCCCAGCAGCACCAACACCCCCGCCAAGCGCTGCCGTGTCGTTGTCTCTTGCATCTCAATCCCTTACTGGTTGAGTTAGCAGGCTAAGCTGGTTTGCGAGAGAAGGCTAGTAGCAAGAAGTGACGGGGTAAGGGAGATAACAGATGTGATAGATGGCAGATGTGGGAGATGACAGGAGTGGGAGGGCGCTTCAGCGCGATGATAAAGCCACCCAAACATCGAAAAAGCCACCGATCCCGTAGCGCGGCGTAACGAACGAAGTGAGGCACCCGCGAAGCACCGCAACGCGGTGCTGATAGTGCCACGTAGGCCAGTCAGGCACGGCTGAAAAATTAACCTAACACGTGACCTAAGCTGAATTTGTTAATAGAGTGTGATTAGACGGGCAGAACGAGCGGGCATGATAACAAGGGGTGGGTGGTCATCTGTGTGTTTATAGATATAAAAAAATCAACGGCTTATATGAAAGTTCGAACTTTATTTTTCTAATGACTGTGCTGGCGCTTTTATTAGAGTTATGCCGCGGACTATATGATCACTGTTAGCAGCTATGAGTTAATTGAGAGGTATCATGGCACAAATTAAAGACAGATTAGTCAGGATTATTCGTGATAAACCTCGTGTTCTGACTAGAGCTATATTTTGGAAGATTCCGCACAACACTTCAGAAGATGAAGTGTTTTTGAAGCTTGGTAGGTATAACAAACCAAAGAATTGGTATGAGAGTGAAGCTCTCGAGCTCGATAGCCCCAAAAGTGAGCTCACACTAGATAGTGAAGAATTTCACAATTTAGTTGAGTTTATCTCGAATAATTATGAACCTTTTAAGCAAGGTGCTAGAGCTTTCTTGCCGCTGGATAATCCATATGATCTTTCAAATGCTGAGCAAGTTAAACAGTTGTTGAATTTGCCGGACAAACGGGGAGTGCTTGAGTTTCTTTTGGCAAATGATGTAATCCCTGAAGATCTAGAGTTAGGTTTAGAGCATGCTCGAAAAGTTCGTGCGCTAGATGAGTTTCAATATCTTTTAGAGTCTGATTTTACTGAAGGTGCATGGCAGAACTGGTTTGAGAAAAATAGTTGGGTTCTTGGTAGCGACTTTGTCAAAGTCCTCGATGAGCGGGCAATAGATACCCATAATATTTCAGACTTTCTGATGGAAAGTTATGATGGTTTTTTGGATATTGTCGAAATAAAACGACCCGAAGGTAGCCTTAAGTTTTGGTCTGTAGGGCTTGACCACAATAACTACTACCCGCACTCTGATTTAATTAAAGCTATCACTCAATCCCAGGCTTACATTCATGAAGTTGAGCTGGAAGCTAACAGCGTCAAGTTCATGGAGAGGGTGGGTTACGTTAAAACCATCAAGCCAAGATGCACTTTAATTTACGGGCGCTCAAATGATTGGAATAAAGAGCAACAACAGGCATTTCGTGTGCTCAATAGTAGTTACCATAATCTAACGATTATGACCTTTGATCATGTCTTAGATAGGGCAAAGCGCATAATTGGTAAACGCGGCTAACAAAGCGTTTAAGAGTGATTCGCAACGCTTGGTATTTTCGGTTTCTATCGACTTTAGTGTATAAGGCGCAATAGGTTAGGTGGTAGCTTTGCTCACACCGTAACGCGGCTTTAGAAGGCAAAGTCTGTCAGTAGAGAAGGAGTGACGTTTCAGATGTTAAAAGAGCTACTCGAAAAAGGATACTTTCCGGCAGAGCTGCCCGCCCCCTTTACTACGCAGGAATATGCGGCAGCAATATGCTCAAGCTCTTTGCCTAGTGGCCATCCATATGTTTATGGAAAAAAAGGCCCGAAATACAATTCTAAAAGCGCTGTATTTAATTTGGCTAGGCGAGGAGAGCTTCGTAGGGTTCTATCGATACCTAATCCAATAAACCACTATCACGTGGCAAAATCGATAGCTGACAATTGGGTGGAAATAGAGGCGCACTATAAAAAGTCCGAGCAGTCTTTAAGTAGACCGGTGCCAGATATCTATCGTGCGCTGGGATGGGAAAAAGGCTTCTCTGAATTATCAAGTATAAAGCTGAGAACTCGCTCTGCGTCAAAGTACATACTAAAAGCAGACATAAGCAATTTTTACCCCTCAATATATACACATAGTATTCCTTGGGCTTTGCATACTAAGTCGGTTGCAAAAGGAGCCTTTGCCTTCTCCGCTAGTTTAGGTAATCAAATTGATACGCACATTAGAAATTGTCAGGAAATGCAGACAAAAGGTGTTCCAATAGGTCCTGATGTTTCTTTTGTAATTGCCGAGATCGTTATGACGGCGATTGATGAGATTTTGGTTCCTGTGGTTGGTAAAAAATATCATAGATATATTGATGATTTTGAGTTTGGCTGTGCATCCTTGCAAGAAGCTGAAGCTACTTTGGCGAGATTGCAAGAAACCCTCGAGTATTTTGAATTAACTCTAAATTCATCAAAAACAAAAATCGTAGCATCTCCTTGCTATATTGATCCAGTGTGGATTCACGATTTAAAAAATTACAAGTTTAGGAATGGTAAAACTCAACAGAGAAACGATTTTTTGCACTACTTTGACTTGGTGATGGACTGCTTGCAAAAGTACCCAGAAGAGCCGATAGTAAAGTATGCAATATTAAGGTCCGCATCTAAAATAATTTATGAGCGTAATTGGAGTTGTTATCAAAGTATTATTTTGCAGTGGTCAATCGCGGAGCCTGGTATACTACCGATTGCTCTAGACTTTATTCGCTTTTACGAAAAACAAGGCTACATAATTGACAGGGAGGAGCTAAAAGAAACGTTAGAGTTTCTTATATCCGAGCATTCGCCAATGGGCCACACCAGTGAAGTTTCGTATGCTGTTTTTGGTATGATACTTTTTGACCTTGCTTTCTCAGATGGCGTTGTGGAAATTCTATCTGGTATAGAAAACCCATTTGTAGCGTTGCTCACATTAGATGCACAGCATCAGGGGCTGATACCGAGCACTCACACGTTTAGCCTGTGGCAATCTCTGATGACACCCGCAGAGCTTAAGACATCAAATTGGCTGCTCGCATATGAGGCTTTTATAAAGGGTTGGTTGCCTTCTGCTACTGGTGTTGACTATGTGAGTAAAGATGATGGGTTTAAATTTCTTCAAGCGCAAAACGTCCAGTTTTATGATACTCGAGCAATCCCAGATTACTCACCGTCTGAAAAATATTGGGCACTAAACGACATTACTCCGGAACAGCTGAATTATGCTCTTGAGACTTTTAATAAAACGCTGTAGCCGACTTCGTACCTCGGCGGCTGAGCTTTGCGTTATGCACACACGAGCGGCAAGCAATAGAGAGAAAGCTGATGGCCGATTATCTTGGTTCTTGTCTGTGTGGCAATACAAAATTTGAAGTGCAAGGCGACCTCGACGGCTTTTACCTTTGTCATTGCCAGTATTGCCAAAAGGATACCGGGTCCGGTTATGCAGCTAATTTATTTTTGAATTCAGCCAAGTTGATTTGGTTGGCGGGTTCAGAATCTGTGACTACCTTCACGCTTCCCGGCACTCGTCACAAGAAAAGCTTCTGTAAGCTCTGTGGTTCAGCACTGCCAAGCATTCATGAGGCAGGTTTGCTCGTCATTCCTGCTGGGTGTTTGGATACGGAAGTCTCTATGTCACCCACAGCGCATATCTTTACATCGCGAAGGGCAGGTTGGGAGGAGGCGATGAGCGACGTTCCAGAGTTTGAGAGGCTTCCAGAGCCAACTAAGCGTGCATGATCAAGCGATTACAAGGCGCTAACGGAGCCTATGAACAATCCCCATATCGTCATATTCGATGGTGTTTGCAACTTCTGTAACGGCGCAGTGCATTTCATCATCCAGCGAGACCCAGAGGGAACCTTTGCATTCACCCCTATGCAGAGCGAGTTGGCGCAGGAGCTAACGCAGCGCTTTAACGTGCCCGATGTGGGAATGGACACCTTGGTGCTTATCAAAGATGGTGAGTGTTACATCCTTGATCTTGCCCAGTAACGATGGACATCTCAAGAATGTAATACACTGCAGTGAGGTGGACCATGGCAAGATCGACGACATCAATGAAGAAAAAATC
>NZ_JBITWC010000027.1:0-65270 GCF_044543515.1 Vreelandella lionensis
GCGATGAGGGTGGTGAGTCAGGCCGCGAGTGTACGCCTGCTCTAAACGCAACGAACCCACCAAAATAGGTGGGTTCGTCAGCAGTCTGAAACCCCCGCGCTTGCGGGGGTTTTTGCGTTTAACGGCCTGAGTCCGGCCATTCGATGGCTTTTTCCTGGCCGCCGGGCAGCACCTGCCAAAAGCGGTCTGGGTCGTCGCCAGGGTGCCAGCCCCCCAGCGAACAGCGGACTTCCACCTGCAGCGCTTCAGCGGCGTGCTGGGCGCACTCCTGGTCGGTGTGCCACGGGGTGTGACCGCTATCGAACCAGAGGCTGGCAAAACCATCCGCGGCGTTATCCACCAGCAGCACCGGGACGCTATCGCCCTGATACTGGCCACGGGTTTTCCACTTGCCTTTTCCTGCTGGGCTAAGGGGCGGTGCACTCAGCACGTCAGCCAGCCAGGCGTTAATGTCATCCAGCGTAACCCGCGCCAGATACACTTCGATATCCGGAAACCGCTCCATCATACGCTTACCTCGTCGGTGGTCAGTAGCGCTTGAAGGGTTGCTTCGTAGATGCGGCTCAGCGCATCCAAATCGCTAGCGCGCACGCGCTCGTTCACCTTGTGAATGGTGTCGTTCAGCGGGCCAAGCTCTACCACCTGAGCGCCCAGAGTGGCAATAAAACGGCCATCCGAGGTGCCGCCGCTGGTAGAAAGCGCTGGGCGTTCGCCAGTCACGGCTTCCACGCCACGAATCGCCGCCTCCACTAGCTCACCTTCGGCCGTCAGGAACGGTTCGCCATTCAGCGTCCAGTCGATGTGATACTCAAGGCCGTGCTGATCCAGAATTGCCTCGGTGCGCGACTTTAATTCGTCATGGGTGACTTCGGTGGAGTAGCGGAAGTTGAACACCACCTCCACGTCGCCAGGAATGACGTTAGTCGCCCCTGTACCGGCACGCAGATTAGATATCTGAAAACTGGTCGCAGGGAAAAAGTCGTTGCCTGCATCCCAGTGCTCGTTGACGAGCGCATCCAGGGCGGGCATCGCTTGGTGGATCGGGTTGCGCGCTAAGTGAGGGTAGGCCACATGGCCTTGAATGCCCTTAATATGCAGCACACCGCCCAAAGAGCCACGACGACCGTTTTTGATCACATCGCCTAGGCGAGCAGTAGAGGATGGCTCGCCAACGATGCAGTAATCCAGGCGGTCATTGCGCTCGCGAAGATGTTCTACCACCGCACGGGTGCCGTCGATGGCCGGGCCTTCCTCATCGGAGGTAATCAAAAACGCAATGCGGCCGTCATGATCAGGATAGCGGGCGACAAAGCGCTCCACTGCCGTCAGCATCGCTGCCAGGCTGCCTTTCATGTCCGCCGCGCCGCGCCCGCAGAGCATGCCTTGGTCGTCGATGCAGGGCTCGAAAGGCGGAAATTCCCAGTTAGTGTGTGGCCCGCTGGGCACCACGTCGGTGTGCCCCGCAAACGCCAGCACCGGGCCGTGGTGACCACGAACCGCCCAAAAATTCTTCACATCGCCAAACGGTAGCTGCTCGATATGGAAACCGAGCGCCGTTAAGCGCTCGATCATCAGGTCCTGGCAGCCTTCATCGTCGGGGGTCACCGACGCCCGGCCAAGCAGCTCAAAGGCCAGCTTCAGCGTAGGCGACAGTGAGGCAGGCTCAGTTATGGGCATGCAGCGCCTCGTTCAGCGCAATGGCGCTTTTATTGGTCAGGCACTCGATGCGTCCATTTTGTGAGTTGCGGCGCAGCAGCAGGTCGTCTTGGCCCGCCAGCTCGCGGGCGGCAACGGTGTTCACTTCCTGGCCTTGGTCATCCAGCAGCGTCACTTTGGAGCCTGCGGTGATGTAGAGGCCGGCCTCCACGGTGCAACGGTCGCCCAGCGGAATACCGATACCGGCATTGGCACCAATCAGGCAGCCTTCGCCCACTTTGATGATGATGTTGCCGCCACCCGAGAGTGTGCCCATGGTGGAGCAGCCGCCGCCCAGGTCAGAACCTTTGCCGACCATAACGCCTGCGGAAATGCGCCCTTCGATCATGCCGGGGCCTTCGGTGCCCGCGTTGAAGTTGACGAACCCTTCATGCATCACCGTGGTGCCTTCGCCCAGGTAAGCGCCCAGGCGCACGCGCGCGGTGTCGCCGATGCGGATGCCGGTGGGCACCACGTAGTCGGTCATTTTGGGGAATTTGTCCACGCAGTCGACTGACAGCGTACGGCCAGCGAGGCGCGCCTTCAGGCGGCGCGTGGGCAGCTCTTCGATATCGATTGCGCCTTCGTTGGTCCAGGCGATGTTACGCAGCAGGCCGAACATACCGGTCAGGTCCAGGCCGTGAGGCTTCACTAAGCGATGCGACAGCAGGTGCAGCTTCAGGTACACCTCAGGTGCGGTTTGCGGCGGCTGGTCGCTCTCCAGGAACATCGCCACCAGCGGGCGCTGGCTAGTGGCCAGCGACTCGGCCAGAGCGGCCTGCTCGGAGTGGCCTGCCGCTTCCAGCGCCTTGGCCAAGCGGGTGCAGTCTTCCGGTAAGAAGCTCACCGGGGCATTGCCCGCCGGTGCATCCAGGGCCTCTTTGGCAGCGGCGACCAGGCTCGCGTCCGGATTGAGCAGCGGGGCCGGGTAGTAGATTTCCAGCCAGTCGCCCTGGGTGTTTTGGGTGCCGATTCCAAGCGCGAAGCTCAGCATAACGCGTATTCCTTAGAGGTTAGTGAGAGAAATTGAGTGAGAGAAAGCGAGTCAGGGTTAGCCGCTTAGCTTGTCATAGTCGCCATCGCGGTAGCCGATCTGAATGGAGCCGTCGTCGAGCTCCAGCAGCGGCCGTTTCAGTAGCGTTGGGTAGGTGAGCAGCAGCTGGCGCGCCGAGTTGGCATCGTAATCTTTCTCTTCGTCAGAAAGATCGCGCCACGTTTTGCTGCGTTTGTTGATCACCTCAACCAACGGTACGCGATTCAAGATGTGCTCAAGCAGCGCCGCAGAAAGGCCATCTTTACGCAGGTCGTGGGTTTTATACATCAGCGCTTTGTCGTCCAGCGCTTTACGCGCTTTACGGCAGGTGTCGCAGTTATGAATCATGTAGAGCGTTAGCATAGAGCCTCCTTTCGTCGTCTTAAGCGGCGCGGCGCGTTAGCCGCGCTCGACCAGTTGGCGAAGGCGCTTGGCCGCTTCTAAGGTCGGCTCAAGCTCCGCCACTAACGCTAAGCGTAGCCGACCCGCGCCGGGGTTAAGGCCGTTTTGCCCTGGGCGACCCATCAAGCTGCCGGGCAGTACGCTCACGTGCTGTTCGCTGAATAGCCGCTGGGTAAAGGCGATATCGTCGCCACCCGGCACCGCAGGCCAGAGGTAGAAGCTCGCTTCCGGAGTGGGAAAATCCATCACCGGGGCAAGCACATCTGTCACCGCGCTGAATTTTTCGCGGTAGGCGTCGCGGTTGGCGCGCACGTGGGCTTCGTCTTGCCAAGCGGCAATGGAGGCGTGCTGTAGTGGCAGCGACATGGCGCAGCCGTGATAGGTGCGGTAGCGCTTGAACGGGGCGAGTAGGTCGGCATCACCTGCCACGAAGCCAGAGCGCAGCCCTGGTAGGTTGGAGCGCTTGGAGAGCGAGTGGAAGACCACGCAGCGGCGGTAGTCATCGCGGCCAAGCTCGGCGCAGGCCTGCAAAAGCCCTGGCGGTGGCGTGTTCTCGTCTAGGTAAAGCTCGGAGTAGCACTCATCGGAGGCGATGATAAAGTCGTGCTCGTCGGCCAGGGCAATCAGCTGTTTGAACTCGGCCAGCGGCGTGACGGCGCCGGTCGGGTTGCCCGGCGAGCAGATAAACACGATCTGCACGTCGCGCCAGGTGTCGGCGCTGACCGCTGAAAAATCGGGGCGGAAGCCGTTCTCGGCGGTGCAGTCCAGGTAGAGTGGCTCGCCGCCTGCCAGCAGAGTGGCGCCTTCGTAAATCTGGTAGAAGGGGTTGGGTACGGCCACTTTTGCGGGGCGGGTGCGGTCCAACGCGGCCTGTACAAAAGCGAAGATGGCTTCGCGAGTGCCGTTCACCGGCAGTACTTGGCGCTCGGCATCCAACCCTGCCAGTTGGAAGCGTTGGGTGGCCCAGATCGCAATCGCGTCGCGTAGGGTGGGAAGGCCGTTGGTGGCCGGGTAGCGGGCCATTTCTAGCTGGTGGACAATGAGAGCGTCCAGCGCGCCTTGATAGGGGGCATGTTGGGGTTCGCCAATGGTGAGCGGAATGTGCGTCAGTCCCGCCGGTGGCGTTAGGCTCGCTTTGAGAGCGGCCAGCTTTTCAAACGGATAGGGGTGTAGGGCGTTGAGATCAGGGTTCATGGCGCGTCCGTTGAGAGCGTAAGGGCAGGAACTGTGGGCAAAACCATTTATCGAACCGCCGATTATAGGCAAGCCCTGGTGCAGGCTCAAACCTAACCGAACAAGCAAAACAGCCAATTGCGCTTAGTGGTGCCGAGGGCAGGTTGCTGCGAGGGCGCTGTGAACCCATCCATGGGCGCTACTTTCGCCATCCATGGCGAAAGACCCTCGCTTCAACCAGCCCCCGGCATTCATAGACAGCGCGAGCTTTAAACCCCCAATACCTCAATCAGTCGTTCGCGGAGCTGCTGCTGGCGTTCGGGGTCGGTGAGCGGCTCGCCTGCTTTGGTGGTGATGAAGAAAACGTCTTCAACCCGTTCGCCTAGCGTGGCAATTTTAGCGGCTGAGAGCGAGATATCTTGCTCCATGAAAATGCGCCCTACCCGAGCCAGCAGACCGGGGCGGTCGGGGGCGGTCAGTTCCAGTAGGGTGCGTTCATTGGCCGGATCCTGCTCGATCACCACTTCGGTAGGCACTTTGAAGTGCTTGAGCTGGCGCGGCGTGTGTCGAGTGACGATTTCTGGATAGTCATCCGGGTCATCCAGCTCTTCTACCAAGTGCTGGCGCATCTCTTCAATGCGCTCTGCGTCGCGAATCGGCTGGCCGTGGCTATCCAGCACGATAAAGGTGTTGAGCGTCCAGTCGTTGTGGGAAGTAGCAATGCGGGCATCGTGGATCGAGAGTCCCAGCTGCTCCATGGCGGCAGCAGTGGCGGCGAACAGGTCATCCACCGAGCGGGTGTGGATAAACACCTTGGTGCCGCCTTCGGCCATGTCGGCGGTGGGAGCACTGATCAGCACCAACGGCAGCGGTGACGGCTGGTGCGCCAGAATGCCTTGAGTCTGCCAGACAATTTCGCTGGGTGCGTACTGCAGGAAGTAATCTTCCCCCAGCGACTCCCAGAGCTGGTCTATTTGGCCACTATCGACGCCGACTGTTTGCAGCAGCGAGCGCGCCTCAGTGCGGGTTTCGCGCACCCAGTCGTCTCGATCCGGTGGATTTTTCAGCCCGCGCCGCAGGGCGCGTTTGGTTTCCGCGTGGAGCTGGCGCAGCAGCGATGCCCGCCAGCCGTTCCACAGCGTGGGGTTGGTGGCGTTGATATCGGCAACGGTGAGCACGTAAAGGTAGTCCAGGCGGGTCTCGTCGCGCACGATCAGTGCGAAGTCGCGGATCACATCCGGGTCGCTGATATCTCGCTTTTGGGCGGTCATCGACATCAGCAGGTGATGCTCCACCAGCCAACTCACCAGGTTGGTGTCGTGCTGGGAAATATGGTGGCGATGGCAGAACTGTTCGACGTCCCGCGCGCCGATTTCTGAGTGGTCGCCACCACGCCCTTTGCCGATATCGTGGAACAGGCCGGCAATCCACAGCAGGTCCAGCTTGGGCAGCTGATGGATCAAGGCGGCTGCCACAGGGAAGTCAACCTTGGCATCCGGTTTACGGAAGCCATGAAGAAACTTCAACAGGCGCAGGGTGTGGGCATCCACCGTATAGATATGGAACAGATCGTGCTGCATCAGCCCCACCGCGCGGCCAAACTCCGGCAGGTACTTACCAAGAATGCCGTAGCGGTTCATACGCCGCAGCTGGCGGGGGACGTTACCCGGCGCGCGCATAATGGCCATAAACAGCCGCTGGTGGCGTGGGTCTTCCCGGTAGTGGTCGTCAATTTGGTGGCGGTGGTCACGAATCAGCCGAATAGTATCGGCGCGTACCCCTTCGATTTCCGGATGCTTGGCCATCAGCAGGAAGAGCTCTAGCATGGCCGCCGGGCGCTCGCGGAACAGGTTGCGGGTGCGCACCTGGATGTAGCCGCCCTTGGTTTCAAAGCGTTCGTTCAGCTTAACGGTTTCCAACGACTCCTTGCCGCGCAAAATCACTTCGTCGAAGTGCTGTAGCAGCATATCGTTGAGTCCGGCGAGAGCCGTCACGTGGCGGTAGTAGCGTTTCATGAACTGCTCGACCGCGAGCCGCTCGGGGGTATCCCTAAAGCCAAACATCTCGGCAATGGTGCGCTGGTGATCAAACAGCAGGCGGTCTTCGGCTCGGCCTGTGAGCATATGCAGGGCGTAGCGCACCTGCCAAAGAAACGCCTGGCCCTGGCTGAGAATGCGCAGCTCCGCGTCATTCATAAAGCCGTTGGCGACGATGTCGGTGTACTGCTCGGTGCCGAAATGGCGCTTAGCCACCCAGCCAATCATCTGGATATCCCGCAGGCCACCGGGGGAGCTTTTTAAGTTGGGCTCCAGGTGGTACTCGGAGTTGTTGTAGCGGTAGTGGCGAGCAATTTGCTCTTGCCACTTGGCTTCAAAAAAGCGGTCGGCGGGCCACAGGTTCGGGGTGCTCAGGCGCTCGCGCATCTTCTCACGCAGACTTTCCGGCCCGGCAATGAGGCGCGACTCCAGCAGGTTGGTAATCACTGTGACGTCTGCTTCGGCTTCCCGCTCGCAGTCGTTGAGCGAGCGAACACTGTGGCCGATTTCCAGGCCGATATCCCAGAGAAAGGTGATAAAGGCGCTGAGAGGCTCCCGGTAAGGCGTGTCGTCGTCGTGCTCAAGCAGTAAGAGCAGGTCGATATCCGAGTGGGGATGCAGTTCACCACGCCCGTAGCCGCCCACGGCCACCAGCGCAACGCCGTCATCGGGCCAGGCATGCTGGGCCCAGGCAATGGCGAGAAGCTGGTCGAGATACCACGCCCTGCCGCGTACCAAGTCGCGAATATCGCTACCGGCGCGAAAGCGTTCATCCAGGCGTGCCTGGATTTCCCGCAGCGCGGCTTTAAACGGGGCGATAGGAGAGCGCGACCCGGCAAGCTCGGTGCGAAACAGGTCTAGATCATAAAGCGACGTGTCCGGCTCGAACCGGTAGTGGTGAAGGAGCATCAGGCGTTCAGAAAGCTAAAGTCTTCGTCGCTGCGCGCAGTGAGCACGTCAACGCCGGTGTCGGTGACCAGTAGGGTGTGTTCCCACTGGGCCGAAAGGCTGCGGTCTTTGGTGACGGCGGTCCAGCCGTCGCGCAGCACTTTGGTTTTGTAGCCGCCCACGTTAATCATCGGCTCGATGGTGAAGCACATGCCCGCTTCTAGGCGGATGTCGGCATCCGGTGCATAGCCGTCGTAGTGCAGGAACTGCGGGTCTTCGTGGAAGTCCGCGCCAATGCCGTGGCCGCAGAAATCACGTACCACCGAGTAACCATGGGCTTCGGCGTGCTGCTGAATCACACGGGCAAGCTCAGAAAGACGCACGCCGGGTTTCACCAGCGCAATGCTTTTATACAGGCACTCTTGGGTGATGCGGCACAGCCGTTCGCCCTGAATGGTGTCGCCCACCACGAACATCACGCTGGAGTCGCCGTGGTAGCCATCCGGTGTGCGCACGGTGATGTCCAGGTTCATGATGTCGCCGTTTTTGAGCTTTTTGGCGTCATCGGGGATGCCGTGGCACACCACGTGGTTGATGGAGGTACAGGTTGCTTTGGGAAAGCCGTGGTAGTTCAGCGGTGCCGGTGTCGAGCCCAGCTCGTTAACAATGTACTCGTGGCACAGACGGTCGATCTCGCCAGTGCTAATGCCCGCTTTAACGTGGGGAGTGATCATTTCGATAACGCTGGCCGCCTGGCGACCGGCTTCGCGCATTTTCTCGATTTCAGAAGGCGTCTTAATAGGAACGTTCATGAATTCTCGATGTGGCTTCTGGGTAAGTGATGGGTCGCAAATGAAAATGCCGAAACGCGGCCGCGACTTCATCTTGGCAATGATCTATGGTATAAAGCCGCGCGCTTTCCTGCAATCGCCATCCAATGCTTCTATACTGGCTGGCGCTACGCGAAAGGGCAACGAGATCGCAACGCAGCACCGCTGGGTTGCACAACAGCAAGCCTTGAAAACACACATGCACCGGCACATGGTCCCGGGTGCCTTTAGCGACGTTCAACGACGCTACTGGTCGGATCCATGGGGTGCGTGGAGGCCTAACCCGAGTTTCAGGAGTTTTACCATGTCTCACGTTAATATGCGTGACCTGCTGAAAGCAGGTGCTCACTTCGGTCACCAAACCAAGTACTGGAATCCGAAGATGGGTAAATTCATCTTCGGCGCGCGCAACAAGATTCACATCATCAACCTCGAGCACACCCTGCCGGCGCTGAACGAAGCGATCGACGTGGTCGAGAAGATGGCGGCATCCAACAACAAAATTCTGTTTGTTGGCACCAAGCGCAGCGCTAGCAAGATCATCAAAGAAGAAGCGAATCGCGTTGGCCAGCCGTTCGTCAACCATCGCTGGTTGGGCGGCATGCTGACCAACTTCAAGACCATTCGTCAGTCCATCAAACGTCTGCGTGATCTGGAAGTGATGCGCGAAGACGGTACCTTCGAGAAGCTGACCAAGAAAGAAGTCTTGATGGCAACGCGTGAGCAAGAGAAGCTTGAGCGTTCTATCGGCGGTATCAAGAACATGGGCGGCCTGCCGGACGCACTGTTCGTGATTGACGTTGACCACGAGCGCATCGCGATTAACGAAGCCAACAAGCTGGGTATCCCGGTCATTGGCGTGGTAGATACCAACTCTAACCCAGATGGCGTTGATTACGTGATCCCGGGTAACGATGACTCCATCCGCGCTATCCAGATCTACGTGAAGGCGATTGCCGACGCATGTGGTCGCGCGAAAGAAGGTCGTCCGGACGAGTTCGTCGAAGTGACTGAAGAAGCCGCTTCCGCCGACACTAACGCAGCTGCCGAGTAAGGCTGCAGTGGTGCGGCGGGCAGGTTGAGCCGCATCGTGTTAAGAGGGGGCCTTATGCCCCCTTTTTCCCGCTTTGAGTTCGCTCAGGCGGGCCGATCATGCCGGATGAATGCCGGCAAGCGCTCTGCACAGTGATACGCAACGGTCATCTATCGTGCTTATACTCTGTAGCGCGTTTAACTCTCAGTTAGAACCATTTCCGAGGTGAAATCTCATGGCAGCTATCAGCGCCTCTCAGGTTAAGGAACTGCGCGAACGTACCGGTCTTGGCATGATGGAGTGTAAAAAAGCACTCACCGAAGCCGACGGTGACATCGAAGTCGCGATCGAAAACCTGCGTAAAAGCTCTGGTCTTAAAGCCGCGAAAAAAGCGGGTCGTACCGCTGCAGAAGGTGCGGTGGTTACTCGTGTAGCAGAAGATGGCAGCTACGGCGTAATGGTCGAAATCAACTCTGAAACCGATTTCGTTGCCCGTGACGACAACTTCATCGACTTCTCCAACAAGATCGCTGATGCGTTCTTTGCGGCGAAAAACGAAGACGTTGCAGCGGTGATGGCGGGTGACCTTGAGTCCGCTCGTGAGCAGCTGGTTCAGAAAATCGGCGAAAACATCGGCGTGCGTCGTGCCGTTGTCGTGAATGCCGTTGAAGGTGGTCTGGTGGGCGAATACGTTCACGGTGGCCGCATTGGCGTTCTGACCGTTCTGAAAGGCGGCACCAGCGAAGCAGCCAAAGATGTTGCGATGCACGTAGCGGCGATCAACCCGGCGGTTGCGCATCCTGAAGAGATGCCGCAAGAGCAGCTGGACAAAGAGAAGGCAATCATCCTGGCCCAGCCGGACATGGCCGGTAAGCCTGAGCAAATCGCTGAGAAGATGGTTCAAGGCCGCCTGAAGAAGTACCTGGCCGAGAACAGCCTGACCGAGCAGCCGTTTGTTAAAGACCCGAACCAGTCCGTTGCTGAGTTCGTCAAAGCAGCTGGTGGTGAAGTGGTTAGCTTCACTCGCTTTGAAGTGGGCGAAGGCATCGAGAAAGAAGAAGTCGACTTCGCTAAAGAAGTCATGGAACAGGCTGGCCGTCGCTAAGGTCAGAGGTTCCAGTAAGAAGATGGCGTGCGCGCGAGCGCACGCCTTCGTGTATCCGGCCCCTGTGAAATACAGGTGCCACCTCGCCCACCTGTGCCCAGGTCTGCCTCAGGAGAGATGCCATGTCACGTGATGTTCAAGAGTCTACCCCCACTGCTGCCCCCAAAATCGACAAGTCAAAGTCAAAATACAAGCGTATTTTGCTGAAGCTATCGGGCGAAGCGCTGATGGGTGAGCACGATTTTGGTATTGATCCGAAAGTGCTGGATCGTATGGCGCTCGAGATCGGCCAGCTGGTCGGTATTGGCGTACAGGTCGGTATTGTGATTGGTGGTGGTAACCTGTTCCGTGGTGCGGCGTTGAACGAAGCCGGCATGGATCGGGTCACGGGTGACCACATGGGAATGCTGGCAACGGTGATGAATGCCCTCGCCATGCGCGATGCTCTGGAGCGCTCTAATATTCGCTCGCGGGTGATGTCAGCGATTCCCATGAGCGGTGTGGTGGAGCACTATGACCGCCGCACTGCCATCCGTTATTTAACGTCTGGCGACGTGGTGCTGTTCTCTGCTGGCACCGGTAACCCTTTCTTTACCACCGACTCTGCTGCTTGTTTGCGCGGCATTGAAGTGGACGTAGACGTTGTCATCAAGGCCACCAAGGTGGACGGCGTGTACAATAAGGACCCGGTGAAGCACCCTGACGCCGTGAAATACGACCAGCTCTCCTATGACGACGCTCTGGATCAGAAGCTGGGCGTAATGGATTTGACCGCAATCTGCCTGGTACGTGACCATAATATGCCGGTGCGGGTATTTGATATGAACAAGCCTGGTGCCCTGCTTAACCTCGTGGTTGGAGGCAAGGAAGGCACGCTGATAGACAGAGGGTAACAACGTGATCAACGACATCAAGAAAGATGCAGAGTCTCGCATGAAGAAGAGCGTTGAGGCGCTGCACAGCAACTTCAACAAGATCCGCACGGGTCGTGCTCACCCCAGCATCCTGGATGCAGTGACCGTTGAGTATTACGGTGGCCAAGTGCCGCTGAACCAAGTGGCTTCTGTCAACGTTGAAGATGCCCGTACCCTGGCGGTGGCTCCTTGGGAGCAGTCCATGGTGGCTAAAATCGAAAAAGCGATCATGACCTCTGACTTGGGCCTCAACCCCTCAAGCGCAGGCAACGTGATTCGTGTGCCGATGCCGATGCTGACCGAAGAGACACGCAAGGGTTACATTAAGCAGGCACGTAGTGAAGCAGAAAACGCGCGCGTGGCTGTGCGTAACGTTCGTCGTGATGCTAACGGTGATTTCAAATCCTTGCTTAAGGATAAAGAAATTACCGAGGACGATCAGCGCCAGGGCGAAGACGAAATCCAGAAGCTGACCGACAAATATATCGCTGAGATCGATAAGGCACTTGCCGCAAAAGAACAGGATCTCATGCAGGTTTAGTGATTGTTGTTAACATCACTGCCTGCGTTCACTTAGCCACGGGTAGCTCAGCTGCCCGTGGGCCATCGCTTGGCTTACTTATGACTGATCTTTGGTGCGAGAACCCATGACGTCTCCGCAGCTTCCCCAAGAGCAGCCGGGCGGCACGACGCTTTCTCGATCCGAGGAAGCACTGCCGTCTCATGTTGCTATCATTATGGATGGTAACAACCGCTGGGCGCGGGCACGTGGGCTTTCGGGTGTGCGCGGCCACCGCGCCGGTGTCGAAGCCGTGAGAGCGGTGATTGAGCGTGCAACTGAGCGAGGCGTTCAAACGCTAAGCCTGTTTGCGTTCTCCAGCGAAAACTGGAAACGTCCTGCCGCTGAGGTGAATGCGCTGATGGAGCTGTTTTTGATGGCGCTTAAACGCGAAGTCAAAAAACTTAATGAGCGCAATATCCGTCTGTCGATTATTGGCGAACAGCGTGGCTTTTCCCACGCGATTCAAAAGCATATTCAGCGCGCCGAAGCGCTGACCGCCGAGAACACGGGCATGCATCTGGTGATTGCCGCGAACTACGGCGGCCAGTGGGACATCGCCCGCGCCGCGCGCCAGCTCGCCGAGCAGGTGGCTGCCGGAGAGCTGGCGCCCGAGGCCATCGATGAAGCGCGCTTTGATGCGGCCATGAATACTGACCAGGTGCCGCCGGTGGATCTGTGTATTCGTACCAGCGGCGAGCAGCGGCTCTCGAACTTTATGTTATGGCAGCTGGCCTATGCCGAGCTGCACTTTTCGCCCTTGTTATGGCCAGATTTTGATGGGGCGGCCTTCGACAAAGCGCTCGATGATTTCTGCTTACGACGTCGCCGTTTTGGCATGACCGACGAACAAATAGAGGCGCAAGGTGCTTAAACAGCGGATGATCACCGCAGCCTGGTTAGCTCCTGTCACGCTAATTGGTCTGTTTGGATTACAGGGAGGTGCCTTTGCGCTGTTTACAGCGCTGATCGTGCTGTTAGGTACCTGGGAATGGACCAACTTGGCGGGCGTTATCGTCTCGCGCACGCGCCTAGCGCTGGTGGCCGGTATGGCGGTGCTCATGGCCCTGCTGTGGCTGAGCGGCGCTGCCTTTGCAGTTTGGCCGTTGTGGCTGGCCGCCGCTGGCTGGTTGCTGAACCTCTACTGGGTGACGCACTACCCGGAAAGCAGTCAGCAGTGGCAAGCCACTTCACGTCGTCTACTCATGGGCGTTTGGGTGCTGCTGCCGTGCTGGGTGGGTTTTAACGTGCTGCGTGATAGCGGGGCGGTGTGGCTGCTGTTTGTGATGCTGCTGGTATGGACGGCAGACATTGGCGCCTACTTTGCTGGTCGCCGCTGGGGTAAGCGCAAATTAGCCCCGCGGGTTAGTCCAGGCAAGTCCTGGGAGGGCGTGTATGGGGGGCTTGCTGCCACGATGCTGCTAGCCCTGCTGTTTGCCCTTTGGCAGCCCCTTGGAGCGATGGGGGGCGTGGCGCTGATCGTGATTACCGCAGTGGTGACGCTGACTTCAGTGCTTGGCGACCTGTTTGAAAGTATGTTGAAACGCTACCGTAATATTAAAGACTCCAGCCAGCTGCTGCCAGGTCATGGTGGTGTGCTGGACCGTATCGATAGTCTCACCGCGGCCATCCCCATCTTTGCGCTGTTGTATCTGCAGGTACTGTCACTTCAGGTGAGCGCGCTATGAGTCACGTCTCGGTTCAGTTGGTCACTGTGCTCGGTGCCACCGGCTCCATCGGTAAAAGCACCTTGGATGTCATCGCGCGCCATCCGGAGCGTTACCGCGTCTATGCCCTAACGGCGCATACCTCAAAAGAGGCGCTGCTTGACCAGTGTAAAGCGCACTCTCCCCGGTTTGCCGTGTTGGATGACGACGCCGATGCCCAGTGGTTGCAGCAAGCGCTCCGCCAAGCAGGCTCCAACACCGTGGCGCTGGCGGGGCAGGAAGCGCTGTGCGAGGTCGCCCAAGCGCCTGAGGTCGACACCGTGATGGCGGCGATCGTCGGGGCGGCAGGCCTGTTGCCGTCGCTGGCGGCAGCCGAAGCCGGTAAGCGCGTGCTATTGGCCAATAAGGAGGCCCTGGTGATGAGCGGGGCGCTGTTTATGGATGCCGTGGCACGCTCCGGGGCGACGCTGTTGCCGATCGATTCTGAACATAATGCCATCTACCAGTGTCTACCCAGCGAGCATCGCGGCGGATTAGCCAAACACGGCGTGCGTCAGCTGCTTCTAACCGCATCGGGCGGGCCGTTTCGCGGCTGGTCGGCTGCCGATATTGCTAACGTAACACCAGAGCAGGCCTGCGCTCATCCTAACTGGTCCATGGGACGTAAAATCTCCGTAGATAGCGCCACGCTGATGAATAAAGGACTCGAATTAATCGAAGCGTGCTGGCTGTTTGATGCCACCCCCGAGCAGATTCAGGTCGTTGTTCACCCGCAAAGCGTGATCCACTCTATGGCAGCCTATGACGACGGTTCCGTGATTGCTCAGTTGGGTAATCCCGATATGCGCACACCGATTGCCTATGGGCTTGCTTGGCCAGAGCGCATTGATGCCGGCGTGGAAACGCTAGATCTGTTCCAAGTCGCGCGGCTCGATTTTGAAGCCCCAGATGAAACACGCTTTCCCTGCCTGCGACTAGCCCGAGAGGCGATGCAGGCAGGTGGGGCCGCTCCGGCGGTGCTTAACGCTGCTAATGAAGTTGCTGTTGAGGCATTTTTAGCGGAGAACATCGCGTTTGGTGCGATTCCGGACGTTGTCGCGAAGGTGATGGCCCTGCCGTATCCCGGTCAGGCGGATTCACTTGAACGCGTGCTTGCTGCGGACCGCTGGGCTCGAGAGCAAGCCGCGCACACCATACGCCAGTTAACCGCTTAGCCTCAGCTATTTTTGAGCAGCGTGTCGTGCAAAGGAGCAAAAAGTGGGCCTGATACAGAATATCTTAGCCGTCATCGTGGTGCTGGGGCTGCTGGTGACCTTTCACGAGTTTGGTCACTTTTGGGTTGCACGCCGCTGCGGCGTCAAGGTGTTGCGCTTCTCCGTAGGGTTTGGCGAGCCGCTGTGGTCAACAATTGATCGCCATGGCACCGAGTTCGCTGTGGCGGCCATTCCGCTGGGCGGCTACGTCAAAATGCTCGACGAGCGTGAAGCGCCGGTACCGGAAGAGCAGCTAGACCAAGCGTTTAATCGTAAAACCGTTTGGCAACGTATTGCTATTGTTGCCGCGGGTCCCATCGCCAATTTCCTGCTGGCTATTGTGGCCTACTGGGCGCTGTTTGTGGCGGGTACAACCACCGTAGCGCCAGTAGTTGGTGATATTACGCCTAACTCCCCAGCCGCAGAGGCAGGGTTGGAGCAGGGGAGTGAAATTACCGCAATTCAGGGCGATGCGATGCGCTCCTGGGAAGAGATCAATTTAAAACTGGTCTCCATGATTGGCTTCAGCGGTGATTTAACCATTGAGGTAGTGCCGGAAGGCGCTAGTGTCACCCGCAGCTATCAACTGCCGCTTAACAACTACATGGTTCGCCAGGATCCGCCACAGCCGCTGCAGAGCCTTGGCTTCTCGCCTTGGCGACCCGATGTGCCCGCCGTGCTTGGTCAAGTAGTGGATGGGCAAGCCGCCGCTGAAGCCGGGCTTCAAGCAGGGGATCGCATCGTCGCCCTTAACGGTGAGCCCATTAATGACTGGATGCAGTTTGTCGCGGTGATCCGCGATAGCGCAGGCGAGACACTGAGCGTTGGTTATCAGCGTAATGGCGAAGCAGGAACGCTTTCGCTCACGCCAAGACGTAATACGCTGGAGAGTGGTGCCGAGGTTGGGTACATTGGAGCTGGCGCGGAGCCATTTAGCTGGCCAGAAACGCTGCAACGGGAAATTCGTTACGGGCCGATTGAAGCGGTTGGACAAGCGCTGTCGCGCACTGGTGAAATGGTGCTGCTGACGGTCGACGCCATTCGCAAAATGTTAGTGGGGTTAATTTCGCCCTCTAACCTATCGGGGCCGATCACGATTGCGCAAATTTCCGGAGACTCTGCGCGTGCTGGGGTAGAAGCCTTTGTTGGTTTTTTAGCGTATCTTTCGATTAGTTTAGGTGTGCTGAATTTGCTGCCCATTCCCGTGCTCGACGGCGGTCATTTGCTTTACTATTTTGTCGAGGTCGTACGTGGGCGGCCGGTATCTGAGCAGACACAAGCGATAGGGCTGCGCATCGGACTTGCCATGGTTGGCACCCTGATGCTGATGGCGCTCTATTTTGATTTGATGCGCCTGTGGTAATAACGCGTGTAGCGCGCAGGATGCCTTGTCATCTGCCTGCACAAATGTATATGGTGCCTGTCTTAACCGACAGGCAGACCAACGCGAGCGAACTGACTGCATGAAAATCAAGACCCTTGGAATGGCGGCACTCTTGCTGGTAGGCGCCAGCGGCGCCCAAGCACAATCCTTTGATGTTTCAGACATTCGTGTGGAAGGACTGCAGCGGGTTTCCGCCGCCTCGGTCTTTAATGCGTTTCCCGTCAGCGCTAATGACCGCGTGGACGAGCAGCAGCTAGCCGCTGCCGCCCGCGATCTGTTCGCTACCGGACTGTTTGAAGATGTCTCGCTGGCCCGGGAGGGCGACGTGCTGGTGATCCAAGTGGTCGAGCGGCCAACCATCGCGCGCTTGAACATCGAAGGCAACGACCAGATTTCGGACGAAGACCTGCGCAACGGCCTGCGTGAGTCGGGCCTGTCGGAAGGTCAGGTACTGCAACTCTCTACCCTTGACGAGATTGAGCGCGAGCTTGAGGGCGTGTATCAGGCTCAGGGTCGCTACAGCGCTGGCATTAATGTTGAGGTGGAAGAGATTGATGAGGGCCGTGTCCAGGTCAACATCGATATCAATGAAGGTGAAGTCGCCAAGATCCGCCAGATCAATATCGTCGGTAACCAGGATTTCGACGATGAAACCCTGCGTGAAGTGTTCGAGCTAAACGACCGCCCTGGCCGTATCTTCGGCTGGTTCTCGAAAGATGAGTACTCCCGAGAAGCGCTCTCTGGTGATATCGAACGCCTACGCTCGTTCTATCTTGACCGTGGCTACGTCAACTTTGATGTTACTTCCACGCAAGTCTCTATCGGCCCTGAAAAGTCAGAAATCTTTATCACCCTGAATATTGATGAAGGCAACCAGTATCGCGTGGGCGATATTCGTTTCGCTGGCGACCTTCAAATCAGCGAGAACGAAGCTCGTAATCTGCTGGAAATCAGCAGTGGTGATATTTTCTCTCGCGGAGAGGTGAACGCCTCCACAGAAGCATTGCGCCAGCGTTTAGGCGCCGAGGGCTTTGCCTTTGCCGATGTGCAGGGTGTCCCTGAAATGGCCGATGACGGTGAAACCGTCGATTTGGTCATTGCCGTTAATCCCGGCCAGCGGGCCTATGTTCGCCGCATCGAGTTCTACGGCAATACCACGACACAGGATGAAGTACTGCGTCGGGAAATGATTCAGCTAGAGGGCGCGCCCGCCTCCACCGAGTCTATTACCCAGTCGCGTCAGCGTTTGGAGCGGTTAGGCTTCTTCAGCCAGGTGGAAGTCGATACCCAGCCGGTTCCGGGTGAGCCGGATATGCTGGATGTGACCTATACCGTTGAGGAGCAGCCCTCTGGCTCGGTCTCAGCCAGCGTCGGTTTCTCTCAAAGTGCCGGGGTGATTTATGGGGTAGGTCTAGCCCAGAATAACTTCCTGGGTACTGGTAATCGTGTCAACGTTGGTGCCCAGCGCAGTGACACCTTTACCAGTGTCAACTTTGCCTTTACCGACCCTTACTGGACGCTAGATGGTATTTCCCGCGGATATAACCTGTTTTACCGGGAAACCGACTATGCCGACTCGGATATCTCGACCTTCTCTACCGATGCTTACGGTGCAGGTATCAACTTAGGCTACCCCATCAGCGAGCTGTCTCGCCTGAATTTTGGTGCCAGCGTTGAAGATGTGACGGTGAAAACCTACTTTGACACCGCCTCTGAGATTCGCCGCTATGTAGAAGACCAAGGTGAGAATGCGCAGAGTCTCAAGCTATCTGCTAGCTGGACGCGCAACAACCTGAACCGTGGCATTATGCCCACCGCCGGTAACTACCAGCGCGTATCGCTTGAAACCGGCGTGCCAGGCAGCGATGCGGAGTACTACAAGCTTCAGGCCCGTGCTCAGCAGCTATTCCCGATTAACGATGATGAAACCTGGGCGCTGAAGTTTAGCGGTAACTTAGGCTATGCCGACACCCTAGGCAGTAACGATCCTTATCCGTTCTATGAGAACTTCTACGCGGGTGGTTTAGGCTCGGTGCGTGGCTTTACCTCTAACACTTTGGGCGAGCGAACCACCCCTGCCCGCGAGGGTGGTCGTGACCGGACGATGGGCGGTAACGTTCTGGTAGAAGGTTCTGCGGAAGTGCTCTTCCCCATGCCGTTTGTGGAAAACCAACGCTCGGTTCAGCCCTCGCTGTTCCTAGATGCGGGTAATACCTTCTTAAGCTCGTGCTACGACGTGCTGGAAGCAGACGCGGATCGTCAGCAGTGCAGCTCAGGCGTTGACTTTGGTGACTTGCGCTACAGTGTCGGTGTCGGTCTCTCTTGGCTGACGCCAGTTGGCCCGCTGACCTTCAGCGTGGCTGAGCCGCTGAACGACGAAAGTGGTGACGATACGCAGTTCTTCCAGTTCTCGCTGGGTCAAACGTTCTAATTTAAGGAGTATCACAATGATGCGTAAACTGACCGCCGCTGTGTGCCTGTTTGGGGCGATGACTCTACCTGCCTATGCTGCCGAAGTGGCCGTGTTGGATTGGCGCGCTGCGTTGATGAATACCCAGTCGGCTCAGTCATCACTGAGCCAGTTGGAAGGACAAATTGGTAGCCAGCAGCGCGAAGCCGAAGCGTTGGGCGGCGAGCTGCAGCAACTGCAAACCCGCCTGCAGCAGGAAGGGGAGACTATGTCCCAGTCCGAGCGCGAATCGCTGATTGCCGAGCTTCAGCAGAAAGGCGGCCGCTTCGAACAGTTGCGCCGTGAAGTGCTACAGGCCCAGCAGACCTCAGAGCAACAGTTCCTAGAAGGGGCTGAAGCTAAGCTGGAACAGGCGGTAGAGCAGGTGTTAGAACGTCATAATATCCACGTGTTGGTTGAGCCTCAGGGCGTGCTGCACTCCTCGACGGACCTGCCCAACGTGACGAACGAAGTCACTCAGATTTTTGATTCGCTGAACTAATTTAATGATTACTGGTGCGGCTTAGCCGCACCACTGCTTCCTTGGGCTCTCATGACGCACGCTTCTCATCACCTCACCCTTGCGGATATCGCACGTCACCTGGACGTTGATTTCGAGGGCGACGCCGACCAGCCAATTCGTGGTTTGGCAACGCTCAAGGAAGCAGCGCCAGACCAAGTCGCATTTTTAGCCAACCGTGCGTACTTAAAAGATCTCGCTACCACCAAAGCGGCAGCGGTACTGCTGCATCCAGAGCACGGCAAGAACTGCCCCGTGCCGCGCCTAGAGATGGATAACCCCTACTTGGGCTACGCCAAGCTCTCCCAGCTATTTGATCCGCTGCCAGCGCGGGATGTACCGGGTATTCACCCCTCTGCAGTAGTCGCAGAGGGCGTGACGCTTGGGGCCGAGGTTTGCGTCCAAGCTAATGCGGTGATTGAGTCAGGCGTTGTCCTGGGCGACCGTGTAGTGGTTGGCGCCGGTAGCGTGATTGGCGCTGACTGTGTCATCGGTGACGACACGCGGCTGCATGCCAATGTCACCGTTTGCCACGGTGTGGTCGTGGGCAAGCGAGTGATTTTGCACAGCGGCTGTGTGATTGGTGGTGATGGCTTTGGGTTTGCCCATGATGGTGCGGGCTGGCACAAAATTGCTCAGCTTGGCGGCGTGGTGCTAGGTGATGATGTCGAAGTGGGCAGCTGCTCCAGTATTGACCGAGGCGCGTTAGGTGACACCGTCATTGGCAACGATGTCAAAATCGACAGCCAAGTGCAGATTGCCCACAACGTTACCATTGGGGACCACAGCGCGTTAGCAGGCTGTGTAGGGATTGCAGGCTCCACCAAAGTGGGCAAACACTGCATGTTGGGCGGTGGTGTGGGCCTATCTGGTCATCTCACCATTTGTGATGGCGTTCAGGTCACCGGCATGAGCCTAGTGACCAACTCAATTCATGAGCCGGGGGTTTATTCTTCGGGGACCGGGGCCATGAGCAACACCCAATGGCGTAAAAATGCGGTGCGCTTTAAACAGCTTGATGATATTGCCAAACGGTTGGCGCGGCTGGAAAAAAGCCAGCGCGACGGGTAAGGCGTCGGGTTGAGAAGGAAAGAATTACCGGGCAGATGGCTTGAGGCTTAATAGCAGCAGGTTATAATCCACTGCCTTTTTACCAGCAGGAATGCTGGTACGCGCCTGATACTGCTCAGGCCTTTTGTCATTTTAGAGGTCGTTACGATGGTTATGGATATCAACGAAATTCGCGAATACTTGCCCCACCGCTATCCATTTTTACTGGTGGATCGAGTCACGCAGTTAACCGTGGGCGAAACCATCGTTGCGTATAAAAACGTTAGCATCAACGAGCCGTTTTTCAATGGCCACTTTCCTCATCACCCGATTATGCCCGGGGTACTGGTTGTTGAAG
The DNA here is from genome assembly GCF_044543515.1 of Vreelandella lionensis. Classification (NCBI taxonomy): domain Bacteria; kingdom Pseudomonadati; phylum Pseudomonadota; class Gammaproteobacteria; order Oceanospirillales; family Halomonadaceae; genus Vreelandella; species Vreelandella lionensis. Next base: position 20,350 of record NZ_JBITWC010000027.1, read on the forward strand.
CGCTGGCTCAGGTATGCGGTATTCTAGGCTTTAAAACGGTCAATAAGTTGCCCGCTGATGGCTATGTGTATTATCTCGTTGGCAGCGACAACGTGCGTTTTAAGCGCCCGGTCATGCCTGGCGATCAATTAACGCTTGAAGCGAATGTGATTCGCGGTAAACGCGGTATTTGGAAGTTTGCCTGCCGTGCCACGGTTGACGGCGAGCTGGCCTGCGAAGCGGAAATCATTTGTGCCGAGAGGAAGGTGGCTTGATACATCCTACTGCATTGGTCGACCCAGCGGCACAGCTTGCTGACGACGTTGAGGTCGGTCCGTTTAGCGTGATTGGACCAGATGTCACGATTGGCGCTGGCTCTGTCATTGGCCCCCATGTGGTGGTGAAAGGCCCCACGGTGCTAGGCGAGCGCACGCGTATTTTTCAGTTTGCCTCGGTGGGCGAAGATTGCCAGGACAAAAAGTACGCGGGCGAGCCAACGCGGCTGGTGATGGGTGACGATAACGTCATTCGTGAAGGGGTGACCCTCCATCGCGGCACTGTTCAGGATCGCAGCGAAACCACCATCGGTTCACGTAATCTGTTTATGGCCTACGTGCATGTAGGGCATGACTGTGTGATTGGCAATGACTGCATTTTAGCGAACCAAGTCACGCTGGCAGGCCATGTCACCCTAGGTGATCACGCTATTTTGGGCGGCCTGGCGGCAGTGCATCAGTTCTGTCACTTTGGCGATCACGCCATGGCGGGCGGCGGTTCGATTATCACTAAAGACACTCCTGCCTATGTGATGATTAACGGCAACCCGGCGGAAGCCCGTGGGCTTAACCTCGTGGGGTTGAAGCGCCGAGGGTTTAGCCGCGAAGCGATTGCTGCACTCAGCACAGCCTACAAGCTGGTTTATCGTCAAGGCTTAACCGTCGAGCAGGCAGTGAGCGAAATGCGTAATCGCTTTGATTTGCCTGAAGTGGCCCTGTTCGCTGACTCCATCGAGCGTTCAACACGCGGTATCGTTCGCTAATACTCATCTAACCGGCTCTCCCGTCACTATGACACTGCAGCGCGTATACCTTGTGGCAGGCGAACTCTCCGGCGATATCCTTGGTGCTGGGCTGATGCAGGCGCTGCGCGCCCGGCATCCCCAGGTGGAGTTTCGCGGTATGGGCGGCCCCCGCATGGAAGCCCAGGGGCTGGTTAGCCGCTTCCCTCTGGAAACCCTCTCGGTAATGGGACTGGTCGAGGTGCTTAAGCACCTGCCTGAACTGATCCGCGTACGCCGTACCCTGCGCGAAGAGGCGCTGGCCTGGCAACCGGATATCATGATCGGCATCGACGCTCCCGACTTCAATATCGGCCTAGAGAAGCAGCTTCGCGCCGCTGGCGTCACCACTGCTCACTACGTGAGCCCCTCGGTATGGGCGTGGCGTCAGGGCCGGGTGAAGAAGATCGACAAAGCCGTAGATGCCATGCTCACGCTGCTGCCTTTTGAAGCCGATTTTTATCATCATCATCACGTGCCGGTTGCCTTTGTGGGTCACCCACTGGCCGACGAGCTGCCGCTGGAGAATGATCGTAACGCGGCTCGCCGTGAGCTGGGCTTAGCCTCAAACGCGCCGGTACTAGCGCTGCTACCCGGTTCCCGGGGTAACGAAATTCGCTTTATGGGCACCACTTTTTTGGACGCAGTCACGCTGCTGTGCCAGCGCCACGTGGGCTTACAGGTGGTGGTACCCGCGGCAACCGCTCAGCGCCATCAAGAGCTGCGCGAGCTGCTGGCAGGCTACCCCGCATTGGCCCAGCAGGTAACGCTTCTGGAGGGCCAAGCCCGTGAGGCGATGGTCGCCAGCGATGCGGTACTGCTGACCTCCGGTACGGCGGCGTTGGAAGCCATGCTGTGCCACCGCGCCATGCTCGTGGCGTACAAAATGGCGCCCGCGACCCATTGGCTCGCCAAACGGTTGGTGAAAACCCAGTGGATCTCGCTGCCAAATTTGATTGCCCAGGAGAGCGTGGTGCCAGAGCTGATTCAGCACGCGGCCACGCCGGAGGCGATTGCCGAGCAAATAGGCCAGCTACTTAGCGATGCCGAGATGCGTCACGGTCTGGAGGTGCGCTTTGCCGCAATGCATGCGACGCTGCAGCGTAATGCCAGCGAGCGTGCCGCGCAGGCCATTACCGCCCTGGTAGCAGGCGAGCTGCTGGAGGCTAAACCTGATGGCGGTTAAACCAGCGGACTTTCCACCGCTAGTCGTGGAGTATACCGGTGACTTCTTGGCCGGGGTCGATGAGGTTGGGCGTGGGCCGCTGGTGGGTAGTGTGGTGGCTGCCGCTGTGATTCTTGACCTCAAGGCCCCCATCGACGGTTTAACCGACTCCAAGAAGCTCACCGCTCGCAGGCGTGAGTCGCTGGATGTGCTGATTCGCGAGCGTGCGCTGGCCTTTGCAGTAGCGGAAGCGAGCGCAGAGGAGGTCGACTCGCTCAATATCTATCACGCGACGCATCTGGCCATGCGCCGCGCAGTGGATGCGTTAGCGCCCCAGGCGGAGTATCTGTTGGTCGATGGCAACCGTCTGCCGGGGCACGCGCTGCCGGGCCAAGCGGTGGTGAAGGGGGATGCTCGTCATCCGGCTATTGCCGCCGCGTCTATTTTGGCGAAAGTCGTGCGTGACGCACAGATGGTGGCGCTGGATCTGCGCTATCCTGAGTATGGCTTTGCCCGCCACAAGGGCTATCCGACGAAAGAGCACCTAGCGGCCCTGCAAGCCCACGGCCCGTTGGTCGAGCACCGTAAAAGCTTTGCTCCGGTGCAGCGCCAGCTAGCGCTGCTGTAAGCTTTTTTCTATTTATCTAGCGTTTTATGCTGAGAGTCTCATGACGGTTCCGTTCGTTCATCTTCGTTTGCACAGTGAATACTCTCTGGTCGATGGCTTGGTAAAGCTCAAGTCGCTGGTCAGTACGACCGCTGAGCGCGGGATGCCAGCGCTTGCGCTCACCGACGAGACGAACCTGTTTGGTTTAGTAAAGTTTTACAAAGCTGCCCAGGGCGCAGGCCTAAAGCCCATCATCGGCAGCGATTTATGGCTCTCGAACCCCCACGATGAGGCGCACCCGTACCGTATTACGCTGCTGGCGATGAACGATGTGGGTTACCGCAATCTCACCGAGCTGATCTCTAAAGGCTGGACCGATGGCCAGCGCCAGGGGCGGGCGATTCTTGATAAGCAGTGGGTGCTGGCACAAAGCGAAGGGCTCATCGCACTGTCGGGTGGTCGAGAGGGCGAGATTGGCCGCCACTTGCTCTCCGAGCATGAGCGGGAAGCACGGCTGCTGCTGGAAGAGTGGCAGCAGGCCTTTCCTGATCGCTTCTATTTAGAGCTGATTCGCACCGGTCGCCCGCTGGAAGAGGACTGTGTGCATGCCAGTGTCCAACTGGCTATCGAGACGAACACACCGGTTGTCGCCACCAACGACGTGCGCTTTCTGGAACGGGAAGACTTCTGGGCACACGAAACCCGCGTGTCGATTGGCGAGGGCAAGGCACTAGATGACCCCCGCCGCGAGCGCCGCTACACCGAAGAGCAGTACCTGAAAAGCCCAGAGGAAATGGCGGCACTGTTTGCCGATATCCCCGAGGCGCTAGAAAATAGCGTGATGATTGCCGAGCGCTGCAGCGTTAATGTGCGCCTGGGAGAGATATTCCTGCCAGAGTTCGGTATCCCTGAAGGCATGACCCAGGATGAATTCTTCCGCAAGGTCTCCCATGATGGCCTAACGGAGCGGCTCGATTTTCTGTTCCCCGCCGAGCAGTATCCGCGCGATAGCGAAGCGTTCCGCGAGATTGACCAGCGCTACCGCGACCGGTTGGAGTTCGAGCTGAACGTTATTATCCAGATGGGCTTTCCTGGCTACTTCCTGATCGTGATGGACTTTATCCAGTGGGCCAAGGATAACAACGTGCCGGTGGGCCCGGGGCGTGGCTCCGGTGCAGGCTCTTTGGTGGCCTACGCGCAAAAAATTACCGATTTAGACCCTATTGGCTACGACCTGCTGTTTGAGCGCTTTCTTAACCCCGAACGTGTCTCCATGCCCGACTTTGACGTCGATTTCTGCATGGAGAAGCGTGACAAGGTTATTGAGTACGTAGCCGACCGCTATGGCCGTAATGCGGTGTCGCAGATCGTCACATTTGGCACCATGGCCGCGAAGGCGGTGGTGCGAGATGTGGCCCGTGCCCAGGGCAAACCCTATTCGCTGGGCGACAAGCTCTCGAAGCTAATTCCTTTTGAAGTGGGCATGACGCTGGCCAAGGCCATTGAGCAAGAGCCCGCGCTTAAAGAGTTTATTGGCAACGACGAAGAGGCCGAAGAGATCTGGGAAATGGCCCTCAAGCTTGAGGGCACGACCCGTGGCACCGGTAAGCACGCGGGCGGCGTGGTCATTGCACCGACCAAGCTCACCGACTTTTCACCGCTGTTGTGCGATGAAGACGGCGCGGGCTTAGTGGTGCAGTTCGATAAAAACGATATCGAAGACGCCGGGCTGGTCAAATTCGACTTCTTGGGCCTGCGTACCCTCACCATCATCGACTGGGCGCTTGAGATGGTGGACAAGGTACGTGACGTGAACGGCCAAGGGCCGCTCAATATTGACGCCATCCCGCTGGATGACGGCAAAACCTTTGAGATGCTCAAGCGGGCAGAAACCACGGCGGTCTTCCAGCTGGAATCCCGCGGTATGAAGGAGCTTATTAAGCGCCTGCTGCCCGACTCCCTGGACGATATGATCGCCCTGGTGGCGTTGTTCCGCCCTGGCCCGCTGCAGTCGGGCATGGTGGATGACTTTATCAACCGTAAGCATGGCCGGGCAGAAGTCTCTTATCCACACCCGGATTACCAGCACGATCTGTTAAAACCGGTGCTAACGCCCACCTACGGCATCATTCTCTACCAAGAGCAGGTCATGCAGATTGCTCAGGTTATGGCTGGATATACCCTGGGGCAGGCAGACATGCTGCGCCGTGCGATGGGTAAGAAAAAGCCCGAAGAGATGGCCAAGCAGCGGGCAGGCTTTATGGAAGGCTGCGCGGCCAACGGCATTGATAAAGATCTGGCCGGTAACATCTTCGATCTGGTAGAAAAATTTGCCGGTTACGGTTTTAACAAGTCGCACTCGGCGGCCTACGCACTGGTGTCGTATCAAACCGCCTGGCTGAAAGCCCACTACCCGGGGCCGTTTATGGCGGCGGTAATGTCCACTGAGATGGATAACCTGGACAAGGTGGTGCCTCTGATTGAAGAGTGTCGCCACCTAAAGCTCACCGTGACGCCGCCCGACGTCAACGTAGGTGGCTACAAGTTTACCGTGGATACGGAAGGCCGCGTGGTTTACGGCCTAGGGGCTATCCGTGGCGTTGGTGAGGGGCCGATTGGCGCGATTGTGGAAGCGCGACAAGCTGATGGCCCGTACAAAGATTTGTTCGACTTCTGCCGACGCATCGACCCGAAGCGGATGAACAAGCGCACGTTGGAAGCGCTGATTCGCTCTGGCGCGCTGGATAATCTGGGGCCCAACCGCGCCGTGCTGTTTGCGTCCATGGAAGATGCGCTTAAAGCCGCCGCTCAGAATCACGCCAACCAGAACCTGGGTATGCTGGATATGTTTGGCGATGCCTTTACTGCCGAAGAAGAGGCCAGCGATGTCTACGCCGAGTACCTACATGCGCGTGAGTGGACGGACCGTGAACGCTTATCCGGTGAAAAAGACACCCTGGGGCTGTATCTCACTGGGCACCCTATCGATGAGTATGAGCGCGAGCTGAAGCGCTTTGTCTCCACGCGTATTAGCGACTTAAAACCCTCCCGCGAGCCCCAGCGGGTCGCTGGCCTTGTGGTCGCCATGCGCACTATGAAGTCCAAACGCGGCGATACCATGGCGTTTATCACCTTGGATGATCGTACCGGTCGCATTGAAGCGTCGCTGTTTGGTGAACTCTTTGAGCAACTGCGCGGCCAAATTGAGTCAGACCAAGTCATTATCGTGGAGGGCGAAGTCTCCAGCGATGACTTCTCCGGCGGGCTGCGCCTGCGCGGTAAAGACGTGACGCCGATGGTGACCGCGCGGGTGCGCTACGGCCAGGCCGTTGAGCTGGCATTGGACGCCGAGCAGATTAACGGCCGGCTGGTCGAAAGCTTGCGGGATAGCTTGACACCCTACCGGGATAACACCGGCCTACCCGTGCGACTTCAATATCGCCACCCCGATGCTGTCGCTTGGCTGGAGCTGGCGGAGGAGTGGAAAGTCGCGCCTAGCGATGATCTGCTGCTCGCCCTGCGCGATGTGCAAGGGCAGGTGGGCGTCCAGTTACGCTACCGTTAATGAACAAGAGCGCAAGCGTCCTTGAAAGCGCTGGCGCTGAATTGAACGGGTAGTGCCTTGCGTGGCAGGGTCAGGGTGCGATAATGGCCCCATAGATGCTCGTTTCGACAAGGCTTATTTTTTATAGGCAGCTTACAGGCAGAGCCGATGAATCCTAACTATCTCGATTTTGAACAGCCCGTTGCCGAACTCCAGGCAAAAATTGAGGAGCTGCGTTTGGTGGGCTCCGACAGCCAGGTGAACCTCTCAGATGAGATTTCACGGCTGGAGGAGAAGAGCCGCAAGTTAACGGAATCAATCTTCAAAGATTTGACCCCTTGGCAGGTTTCCCAGCTATCGCGGCACCCCCAGCGCCCCTATACGCTGGATTATTTAGAACATATTTTTACCGATTTCGATGAGCTCCACGGTGACCGAAAATTTGCGGATGACGCTGCCCTCGTCGGCGGCATTGCCCGCTTAAACGATGCGCCGGTGATGGTAATTGGCCACCAAAAAGGCCGCGATGTTAAAGAGAAAGTGCGCCGTAATTTTGGCATGCCGCGCCCGGAAGGCTACCGCAAAGCGTGCCGCTTAATGGAAATGGCTGAGCGCTTTAAAATGCCCATTCTGACGTTTATCGATACTCCCGGCGCGTATCCCGGTATCGACGCGGAAGAGCGTGGTCAGTCGGAAGCGATTGCCTATAACCTGGCGGTGATGTCGCGCCTGAAGACGCCGATTATTTCCACCGTGGTGGGCGAAGGCGGCTCCGGCGGTGCCCTGGCGATTGGCGTGTGCGATGAGCTGCACATGCTGCAGTACTCTACCTACTCGGTCATTTCGCCGGAAGGCTGCGCCTCCATTCTGTGGAAGAGCGCCGAAAAAGCCTCCGATGCGGCCCAGGCCATGGGAATCACCGCCGAGCGCTTAAAAGAGCTGGGCTTTGTAGATTCGCTGATCAAAGAGCCGTTGGGCGGCGCCCATCGTCACCCGGTAGACACCGCAGCGCGGGTTAAAGACGCGCTCTCTGCCAGCCTTGAGCGCCTGCAAGCGCTGGATAGTGATGCCCTGCTTGAGCGCCGCTATGAGCGCCTGATGAGCTATGGCGCCCCAGCCGCCTAAACGGCTGTTACGCCTGCTTCACGACGCCCTGGCGGAAACCCCGCCGGGGCGTTGCATTTGGGTCGCGCTCTCCGGTGGCTTGGACTCGTCGCTGCTGCTGATGCTAGCCGCGGAGGCCTGCCAAGACAGCGGCCAATTGCTACGCGCCCTACATGTTAATCACGGCCTACAGGCGGCGGCGGCCGACTTTGAAACCCACTGCCAACAGCTGTGTCAGCGCCTTGGCGTGCCGCTAACGGTTGAGCGTGTGGCGATTGAATCGCGAGGCGAAGGGATAGAGGGCGCTGCTAGGCGCGCTCGCTACGCGGCCTTTGCGCAGCATGTGAAGCCGGGTGACGCGCTATGGCTTGGTCAGCATCAGGATGATCAAGCGGAAACCCTCTTACTGGCAGCGCTGCGGGGGAGCGGTATTCGTGGGTTGGCGGGCATGCCATATCAACGGGAGTGGCAAGGCATTACGCTTGTGCGCCCTTGGCTCAGCGTCAGCCGCCAAACGCTGGCCGACACGGCCCACGCTATGGCACTGACTTGGTGTGAAGACCCCACCAATCGCGATATTGAATTTGATCGCAACCGTTTGCGCCACGAAGTGCTGCCAACGCTGACTCAGCGCTGGCCTGGTGCGGTACGTTCGTTGGCCAAGAGCGCTGGCTTGGCCGGTGAGGCCGACACGCTCCTTGCCAGCTACGCCGCCGAGGAGTTGGCCGTGCTCACGTTGGGAACGGGCTGTCTCGATGCGTCGGCATTGGCCGCGTTGTCGTTACCCCGTCAGCGGCTGCTCGTTCGTACGCTGTGTCAGCAGCTAAGGCTGCCCACGCCTCCACAGGCGCGTCTGGCCAGCCTGCTCGGCCAGCTTACCGCCGCCCAGGATGCCCAGGTGCTAGTGGAGTGGCCCGGAGCCCAGGCGCGGGTGTGGCGGCGCAGGCTTTATCTTATGACGCCGTTGGCTGCGTTGCCGGATTGGCAAGCGCCTTGGAACGGAGAGCCAGGGGTGAGTACTCCTCTTGGGCCGCTACAGCTTCGCCTGGAATGCGACACCTACTTAGCAGAACCGTTCATGCTGCGCTGGCGGCAGGGCGGGGAAGTGCTCGTATTGCCTGGGCGTGGCCGACGCGACCTCAAACGCTTGCTGCAAGAACGGGCGCTTCCGCCTTGGGAGCGGGAGCGGCTGATTGTTGTGATGGCCGGAGAGCGCTGTCTGGGCGTGCTCCAACCGCCTGCCAACGTTCTGTGGCAAGCGGAAGGGGCGACGTTTCATCGCGAGGGTTAGGAAGGCGTATTCAGGTTGAACGCAAACCCGGCGTTGGCCATGAACGCCTGTTCCTGCTCTAAATCGGTGCTGAGCAGCGTGGGTTCATCGCTGGGGGGCAGCGTAATGGTGAGCGCGTCGCCGTTGCTGTCAGCAGCAATTTTGGGCGGCATGGGCGCGCCTTCAGGCCGCGAATGATTAATCAGCACGGCGAGGCGTAGCAAGCGGGCAAGCTTAGCCGCGCTTGGCTGCTGTGAGGCAGGCAGCGCTTGCCACTCCTTAAGCGGGAATTTACGCCGGTGAGCACGCACTAAAAACGCCAACAAGCGCTGCTCGGGGCGAGAAAACCCGGCTAGGTCCGAATGCTCTAATAGATACGCGCCGTGGCGGTGGAACTGGCTATGGGAGATGGCTAGCCCAATTTCATGCACATGGCTTGCCCAGCTCAAATAGTGGCCCTGTTCGGCGGTTAAGCCCCACGGCTGCTTCACTACGGCAAACAAGTGCTTGGCGGTTTCCGCCACATTTTCTGCTTGCCGGGTATCTACGTCATACACTCGCTTGAGCATGTCGAGGGTTTTGGAGCGGGTATCTTCGGCGCTGTTGCGCCCCGCCATGTCATAGAGCACGCCTTCACGCAGTGCGCCGTCGGCAAAGCGCATTTGGTGAAGGTCGAAGGCTTCAAAAATGGCGCTCAAAATGGCAATGCCCGCCGGAAATACCCGAGCCCTATCGGGTTTGAGGCCGTCCAGCTCGACCTTTTCCAGATGTTTGCATTTCAACAGGCGCTCGCGCAGTTTTTTCAAGCCGCTGCGGGTAATCACCCCCTCTTGGGGCGTGTCGCCGTAAGCGTGCAGCACGCTGGCAGCGGCCTTAATCGTGCCGCTGGAGCCTACCGGATCATCCCATCCTAAGCGCTGATAAGGGCGCTGGATGTTGGCCAGCTCTGAAAGCGCTGCCAGCTCGGCGCGGCGCATGCGCTTTTCGGTAAGTTCGCCATCGGCAAAAAAGCGTCCGGTAAACGTGACACAACCCATGCGCAGGCTTTCCAGCGCTTTGGGCTCAAAGGCTTCACCGATAATAAACTCGGTAGAGCCGCCGCCAATATCGACAATCAAGCGGCGGCCGCTTTCGGCCAGGGCGTGGGCGGCACCCAAATAAATTAGGCGGGCTTCTTCGCGCCCGGCAATAATCTCGATGGCGTGGCCAAGCTGGGCTTCCGCGCGCTCGATAAACGTTTGGCTGTTGTGGGCATCGCGTAGGGCGTTAGTGCCCACCACGCGAAGGTTGGGACCTTCAATATCGGTTAAAAACGGCGCAAAACGGCCCAAGCAGTCGAGCGCGCGCTGCATGGCGGCTTCGCTGAGGTAACCGTTCTCGTCAAGTCCTGCCGCCAGTTGGACCTTTTCACCTAGTCGTGCCACTACTTGTAAACGTTCATTTTGGTAGTTGGCAACCAGTAGGTGAAAGCTATTGGAGCCAAGGTCAATGGCGGCTAGGCGCTGCGGTTCACCGCTCTCAAATTCGGCAGTGGGTGCGGCGATGGGGAGCGAAATGTCCTTGGGCATGAGCTATCCTTCAAATTGGCTATGCCAAGGTTGCGGTGACCTCTGACTATTGTCAATTGCCAAAGGCTTGCGTTTGTCGCGGGCCTTGACTACCATCGAGCTACTGGCTTGATCCGAGTTGGCTTGTTCGTCTAACAAGCGCACTGACTCGGGCACCCCGAGCAGTACGTATCCAGATGGCATCAGCCAGATGTCCAAGTCGTCAGATAACCCGCTGAAACAGCATTTTTCTGTGCCAATCAGATTAACTAGTTTGTTTGCACCCTCACGCCAAGCAGTCATTGATGTCATTGTTATGCTTTAGGCATTGTTACAGCGACTGCCCAGCTTTCACCACTCGAGCGTGTGCCTAGATGGGGTTCTGAACGCATCACTCGGCGCTTAGCCCTATATTTAGGCCAAGCCTCCTGTCTTATTCCCGGCGCCTAGCGCCTAGCTTTCATGAGCAATTTTCTAACACACCGATGAATCTCACTGAACTCAAGCAAAAAACCGTTCCCGAGCTGCTCAATATCGCCCGCGAAATGGGTATCGACAACTTAGCCCGTTCGCGCAAGCAGGACATCATTTTCGCCATCCTCAAGAAACACGCCAAAAGCGGCGAGGATATCTATGGCGACGGTGTGCTGGAAATTCTTCAGGATGGCTTCGGCTTCCTGCGTAGCGCCGACAGCTCGTACCTCGCTGGACCGGACGATATCTACGTATCGCCCTCACAGATTCGTCGTTTCAATCTGCGCAAAGGCGACTCCATTTCCGGCAAAATCCGCCCGCCCAAAGAGGGCGAGCGCTACTTTGCCCTGCTCAAAGTTAGCCAGATCAACTTTGACCGCCCGGAAAACGCCAAGCATAAGATTCTCTTTGAGAACTTAACGCCGCTGTTCCCGGACGACCGTCTGCGTATGGAGATCGGCAACGGGTCTACCGAAGACTTAACCGCTCGGATCATTGATCTGACCGCGCCGATTGGTAAGGGTCAGCGTGGCCTGCTGGTGTCTCCGCCGAAAGCGGGTAAGACGCTGATGCTGCAGAACATCGCGACGTCGATCACGCGTAATAACCCCGAGTGCCATCTGATCGTGCTACTGATTGATGAGCGCCCGGAGGAAGTCACCGAGATGTCCCGCACCGTACGCGGTGAAGTGGTCGCCTCTACCTTCGACGAGCCGCCCGCCCGCCACGTTCAGGTGGCCGAAATGGTCATCGAGAAAGCCAAGCGCTTGGTGGAGCACAAAAAAGACGTGGTGATTCTGCTCGACTCCATCACCCGTTTGGCGCGTGCTTACAACACCGTGGTGCCTAGCTCTGGCAAGGTACTGACCGGTGGTGTGGATGCCCACGCCCTTGAGAAGCCGAAACGCTTCTTTGGTGCGGCGCGTAATATCGAAGAGGGCGGCAGCCTGACGATTATTGCCACTGCGCTGGTCGATACTGGCTCGAAAATGGACGAAGTCATCTTCGAAGAGTTCAAGGGCACCGGCAACATGGAAGCGCACCTTGACCGCAAACTGGCTGAAAAACGCGTCTTCCCTGCGATCAACATTCGTCGCAGCGGCACTCGTCGTGAAGACCTGCTGGCCTCTGAAGAAGAAATGCAGCGCATGTGGATTCTACGCAAGCTGCTTAACCCGATGGAAGATACCGCAGCGACCGAGTTCCTGATTGATCGTCTGAAAGATACCAAGACCAATCTGGAATTCTTTGAAGCGATGAAGCGTCGTTAAGGCGCTGCATCTACTGCCATGGGTTTGCAAGAGCAGCGTCTGACAGCCGGGTTGAGGAGAGTGCTTTGAAGTATAACGACTTGCGCGATTTTATTGCGGCGCTTGAAGCCCAGGGTGAGCTAAAGCGAGTTAAAGCGGAAGTTGATCCTTACCTAGAAATTACTGAAATCTGCGACCGTACGCTGCGCGCCGGTGGCCCTGCACTGCTGTTTGAAAATGTAAAGGGCCACGATATGCCGCTACTGGGAAACCTGTTCGGCACCCCGAAGCGGGTAGCGCTGGGTATGGGCCAGGATTCAGTAGAAGCGTTGCGTGAAGTGGGGAAGCTGCTGGCATTTCTGAAAGAGCCAGACCCGCCCAAAGGACTGAAAGATGCCTGGGATAAGCTGCCGATCTTTAAGCAGGTGCTCAGCATGGGGCCCAAAAGCGTTAAGCGCGCGCCTGTGCAGGAAGTCGTTTACGAAGGGGAGGAAGTGGATTTAGGTCGTTTGCCGATTCAGCACTGCTGGCCCGGCGATGCGGCACCGCTTGTCACTTGGCCGCTGGTCATCACCAAAGGCCCGCATAAAAAGCGCCAGAACCTGGGGATTTATCGCCAGCAGAAAATCGCCAAGAATCGCCTGATTATGCGCTGGCTCTCCCACCGTGGCGGGGCGCTGGACTTTCTTGAGTTTCAAAAAGCCCATCCCGGTGAGCCCTTTCCCGTCGCCGTGGCGCTAGGCGCTGACCCAGCGACTATATTAGGCGCGGTCACGCCGGTGCCCGATTCGCTCTCAGAGTACGCCTTTGCTGGCCTGCTGCGCGGCTCGCGTACCGAGCTGGTGAAGTGCGGCCACACAGACCTGGAAGTCCCCGCCTCCAGCGAAATTATTCTGGAAGGCTTTATTTACCCGGACGATATGGCACCGGAAGGGCCGTTTGGTGACCATACCGGTTACTATAACGAAGTGGATCATTTCCCTGTGTTTACCGTGACGCGGATGACCATGCGCCGCGATGCCATTTATCACTCTACCTATACTGGTCGTCCACCCGATGAGCCCGCCATTTTAGGTGTAGCGCTTAACGAAGTGTTCGTGCCCATTCTGTGCAAGCAGTTCCCCGAGATCGTCGACTTCTATCTACCGCCAGAAGGCTGCTCCTATCGTATGGCGGTTGTGACGATGAAGAAGCAGTACCCCGGCCACGCGAAGCGCGTGATGATGGGGGTTTGGAGCTTTCTGCGCCAGTTTATGTACACCAAATTCGTCATCGTGCTGGATGATGATGTGGATGCGCGTAACTGGGAAGACGTGATGTGGGCGATTACCACGCGCATGGATCCCGCCCGCGACACGGTGATGGTGGAAAACACGCCTATCGACTACCTCGACTTCGCCTCACCGGTATCCGGACTTGGCTCCAAGATGGGACTGGATGCAACGAATAAGTGGCCCGGCGAAACCGACCGGGAGTGGGGCACTCCCATCGTGATGGATGAGACGGTGAAAGCCCGCGTTGACGAGCGTTGGGATGAGCTGGGCATTGATATTCCGCTACCCACACCGCGCCACGGTTAATCGGCCGTATGGGCCGAACGATTTTCCATAAAGAGGCTTTCATGAGCGCTAGGACGTTAACGTGTAAAACGCTAACCTGCCAAGTCACCGCCGTCGAGGATCTTAATCCTGACGTATTTAAAGTTACGCTTGCAGGTCGCGCTGAAGCAATGCAACACGCTCCTGGTCAGTATCTTGAGCTAATGCTAGACGAGGCCACATGGGTGCCTTTCTCGATTGCTAGCTGTGACCGTGGCGATGGCACGCTGGAACTGCAAATTCAGCACTGGCCCGAGCGTGATAACTCCCAGCGGCTGCGCAAACTGTTGCAGGTCGCCAACCAACTAACGGTGCGTCTGCCCAGCGGCGATTGCGTGCTGGATACGCAAAGTGAGCGCCCGCTGCTGTTGATTGCCGCGGGGACCGGTTTTGCCCAAATGAAGGCCATCGTCGAAGCCGCGCTTCGTGACCAGCCCACACGGCCCATTTCACTATGGTGGGCGAACCGTGAGCACCGCGATTTGTATGCGGAAGATCTTGCCTGTGAGTGGGCGCAGCAGTATGAAAACGTTGCGTTTCATGCGGTCACTGAATTCCCGCTAACCGAGCCGCTGGCGTCGGGTGAGCGCATTGCCCATCATCAGGGGCGCGTTGATTTGGTGTTAGAAAGCGAGCTGTCGAATGCACCGGTCATGCCTAGCGACTGCGATATTTACCTCTCAGGCTCACCGGGCATGGTATATGCCTGTGTGGACGTGCTGGAGCGTATGGGCGTGGGCAATGAGCGTATGTTCTCGGATGTATTTGCCTACGCACCCCGCCCTCACTAAAATAGCGGGTCACTTTCTGGCGTACGGCACACACCGTAAGACTACTGATCACTAGGAGGCTTTCATGGGCCATCACGACGATAATTTTAAAGACGATTCCGGCATTCTGCCGATTATTCTGGGCATCGTGGTATTGGTAGGTATGAGCGCATTGCCTGCTACCATTGGCTGGATCCAGGCGTACGGCAGCTGATCCTCATCGCCAGGAAATTGACCGTTCTGAGGTAATTGCTTATTGACCGTTCTGAGGTAATTGCTTGTTGCCATTTAGCGCGTAGGCAGGCAGGATTAGGTCATTACGTAGTACACACGTCATATTGAGGAAGTAACCATGCCGCATGGCAACCCTTCACAGCACACTCACACCAAACCGGAAACGGTGGTTGAGGCCTGGGCGAAGGTGGGTACTTCCTATAGTTTTAACTATGCAGCGTATTGGTTTAGCCACGGTGTGCCCCTGGCCGACGCCTAGCGTCGCGCCAACAGGCACACCGCCCCGGTTGCCTGCCGCACAAAGAAGCCTCGGTGGGTAACCCCACCGAGGCTTCTTTCGTTTTATTAACCCTCATTTTTTCATAGGTAGATTATTAAGGAGCTGCACCATGTCTTACCGCGCCTACTCAATCGTTAGCCCCAACGCCATCCGTTATCCCGGTTATGGCTATGGCTGGCGATTTAGCGACGCGCGTTCGGTGCAAGCTGCCACCTCCGACCGTGCCCACCTGGGTGGCAAGTTGATGATGCGATGTCACGCGTTATGTCATACGAATTCGGAGAGTTAACCCTATGAATGCCCCAATCAACACCGCTTGTTCTTCTGCTGCCCAGGCCTCCACGCTTATGTCTGCGACGGCGCTGCCGCTACCCGCTGAGCTACGCCAGCGTGTGGTGGTGAATAGCACGCTGAGTGCACAAATTGACCAGCAGCGCCAAGCGGTACAGCGCATTCTCAGTGGTCAAGATAACCGCCTGCTGGTCGTAGTGGGTCCGTGCTCAATCCACGACCCGGATGCTGCCTTGGAGTATGCGGACCGGCTAGCAGCGCTCAGCGATGAGGTGAGCGAGCAGATTTTGCCAGTGATGCGGGTTTACGTTGAAAAGCCGCGCACCACGGTCGGTTGGAAGGGGTTGGCCTACGACCCTGATCTTGATGGCAGTGGCGACATGCCGCGGGGAATCGCGCTTTCCCGGGAGCTTATGCACGCCGTCGCCTCCCGCGGCCTGCCGGTGGCCACCGAGCTGTTACAGCCCATGTTAGCCCCGTACCTGGATGACCTGCTGAGCTGGGTGGCGATTGGGGCGCGAACGACGGAATCCCAGTTGCACCGGGAGCTGGCCAGCGACCTTAGCGCCGCCGTCGGATTCAAAAATGCCACCAGCGGCGATGTGCAGGTGGCCATTGATGCCATGCAGGCTGCCGCCCACTCCCATCAGCGTTTCGCTATGGATCGCCAGGGTCGCCCCATCATGCAGGAGACCGCCGGCAACCCGCACACCCACGTGGTGCTACGCGGCGGCCACGGCGAACCCAACTACCAAGCCCACCATGTACGCAGCGCGGTCAATACGCTGCGCGAAGCGGGCCAGAATCCGCGTTTGATGGTGGACTGCAGCCACGCCAACGCCCGCAAAGATCACCGCCGCCAAAGCGAAGTGATGCTGGATGTATTAGCCCAGCGCCAGGCGGGTGATGCCAACTTGGTCGCGCTGATGCTGGAGAGCCACCTGTTCGAAGGCAAGCAAGCGCTTGCGCCCAACGCGCTGCGTTACGGTGTCTCGGTCACCGACGCCTGCGTCAGCTGGGAAACCACTGAGCGCCTGCTAAAAACCGCCGCTGAGCGTATTGCTTAGTTTTCGTACAAATCCTAGTGCGTTGACTGCCCCGGCCAGCCCCGTATCATAAGAGTTCCTTTTGATCACGAGGTTGGCCATGGCCTTTTCCCTTGAACAGCACGATCCCGAAACGTACCGGCGTAAAGCTCGCATTATCAGCATAGCGATGGCCGGACAGTTGATTATTTTTGGCCTGCTGTTTTCCATGCTCCTCACCACTACCTTTGGCAGCAGCGTCTGGCTGAACGCTCTGGGCGTATTGTTGGGCCTGCTCGCCACCAGCGCTATGTTCGCTGCGTTAAGAGAGCGCCCATGGATGACTGAGATGCGCTATGTTTGGCAGCTCAAGCATCACCTGTCGCGCATCAGTAGCTACCTACAGCCACTGCGCCGCGCAGTGGAAGAAGATAACCGCCTAGCGCTGGATATTCTGACCTTTTACCATCAGGGCATGGCCCAGCTTGCCGAGCTAAATGGCCGCACCACCGACGACGATGCCGAGCGTTTAGCGGAAAAAATGCAGGTTAAAGTGAAGCGTGAAGCGTTGGGCCTACCCAAAGAAGTCACTACGTTTGACCCGCATGACTTGAGCGCTTTCAAACAAAAGTAAGCCGCGCGCAAGGGTATTACCGATGAGGGATTAACAGGGAGCGTATTCAATGAGTGCTAATGTTACGTCACTACGATTCGCCACGGCGGCGGCGGCCGGTTTACTGCTAGCCGGCTGCGCGACCAGTGCGCCCGCCCCGGAGCAGCCGGTAAAAACCACCGTGCAGAGCAGCGCACCACTGTTGCCTTCGGTGCTGTTTCCCGGTAGCGCTGAGCGCTTTCAATCCTGGAACTGCCAACCAGCCAATCAAGACTTAGTGACGGCCGTCAATGGTGAAGAGTTACGGCTGTGGTCGCTACATGGCGCGTGGCGACTGCCTCAAGCCGTGGTGGCCAGCGGTGCCCGCTATCAAAATGGCGATATCAGCTTCTGGAACCGCGGCGATCAGGCGCAAATTGAAACGCCCCGTGGGCAATTGCAGTGCCAGCAAGGGGTTGACCGGGAGATTGCGACCCGATCAAGCCACCCAGGCGTGATGTTGTTAGCTCGCGGCAACGAGCCGGGTTGGACGATCGAGCTGGCGAACGATGCGCCAGTAATGACCTGGACTACCAACTACGGCAGCGACACCACCACCATGCCTTATATGGTCAGCGTGATGGACAACGAGGCAGGCAGGGTAGTGATCGAGAACGCTAACGCCGAGCAGTTTTTCCGCGTACGCATTGAATCGGGTGCCTGCTTCGATGACATGAGTGGCGAGCCTTATCCTGCTCGCGTCACGCTCACCATTGGCGGCGAACAGTACAAAGGGTGTGGCCAGGGCATCGCGCCCTAGCCATCAGCCATTAGCAGCGGTACAGAAACGGCTCTGCGCGCCACTGCGGTTCCACGTAATCGCTGGCGCACAGAGCTGATACATCGCCACCCGCTCGCGCGGCAAGCCGCGCCAGCGTGGCCATGTGTAATCCTCTTGGGCTGTCTACTTCTTCGCTAACGGCTACCGGTACCCAGCGCTCTCCCTCTCGGGTTGCCAGGGTGAAGTTAAACGGGTGAAAACCAGGAAAACCCAGCCGAATATCGGTGGCGACCAACGTCTCTTGGCCATTAATATAGCGCGTCTCAAAGCGCAAAAACGGCCCGGTGAACCACGTCAGACGCTGCCCCAACGGGCCCTCTAGAGCGCTTTCCTCCAGCACTACATTACGGCGCAGTGGCTCCAGCGCTGGAACGCGATCACGATCAAACACGCTGATTAAGCTCTCATAGTAGCGGTCTCCATCGATGACCGTTGCCCGCCACAGGGCAATGTTAAACGGCGTCGGTTGAATGAGTAAGGGGGCAGCTTGTAAGTCCGCATCGGCTAGGGCAGGCGTTAGGCGCTGCTCAACGCTCCATTTGGCACCTGCGGCCATCATGAGGTAAACGCAGGAGATCACCAGCCCCGTGCGGCAGGCACTGCGTACCTTGCCCGACACGCTGCCGATGATCAGCGCCATGAGCAGCGGTAGCGTGTAGAACGGGTCGATGATGAAGACGATAGGCCACGCGGCGGGCGGTGCATCTAACGGCCAGAGCAGCTGAGTGCCATAGGTGGTCAGCGAATCGAGCAGTGGGTGTGTCACCAGAATTAGCGTGAAAAAGCACCACCAGCGACCCAACGAGATTTCCCGCGCTGGAGCAAAGCGGGCACACAGCACGGCCAGCAGCGTGGCGAAGCCGGTTAGCACGAACAGCGAATGGCTGAAGCCACGGTGCTCAGTGACATTGGCTATGGCATCACCATAATCCAGCGCGACGTCCAAATCGGGCAGGGTGCCTAGCAGCGCACCGATCAGAATGGCCTTGCGGCCCAGGCGCTTACCTAACACGGCACCACCTACCGCTGCGCCAAGCGCCGCTTGCGTAATCGAATCCACAGACCTCTCCTCGACGTGCTGATAGCGAATCGTGATTGTCACTGAAGAGTGACACACTAGATGAACAGCCGTGACGCCATTATACAACGTGTCTACTTTCTATTTTACTGTCGCACTATTGTCTATGTTTTAATGGTGCTACGTGACCGGCTCGGCACCGCACTCGGCGGTAGCACGGGATATAATTACCATTCTTCAATGAAGAGGAAATGACATGCAGTTTTTACACACCATGGTACGTGTCAGCGACTTAGACGCCTCGCTTCACTTTTATTGTGACCTGCTCGGCCTGAAAGAAGTGCGCCGCAAAGAGAACGAAAAGGGCCGTTTTACGCTGGTGTTCCTGGCGGCTCCTGAAGATGAAGCGCGCTCCGAGCGCCTCACGGCCCCTGAGCTTGAGCTTACCTACAACTGGGACCCAGAGGAGTACACTGGCGGTCGTAATTTTGGACACCTAGCCTACCGTGTCGACGACATTTACGCCCTTTGCCAGCATCTGCAGGATAACGGCGTCACCATCAACCGCCCGCCCCGCGATGGTCACATGGCCTTCGTGAAGTCGCCAGACGGTATCTCCGTGGAGCTGCTGCAAAAAGGCGATGCATTGTCACCCCAGGAGCCTTGGGCCTCCATGGAAAACAGCGGTAGCTGGTAAAACTACTCTCGGTGGCGCTCTTTGTAGATGTCGCCACTGAACTCCATATGGAGTTCAACCGCCTCGCCATAGGGGTTCATTGCGCGTAGCTCCACATGGCGAGGCTTATACTCGACGCCGCCCAGCGGTTGATAACCCGCCTGTTCGGCGCGCTGCATAAAAAAAGCATCGCTATTAGGCCGCTCGGTGAGCGGAGGCGCGGAGACTGGGACGGAGCGGTTCAAGCGGTCGCCGGGTAAGCGAGACGCGTAGGGCTCCTCCACTTCGACGAGCGTTTCACCGATCACCAGCCAGCGAGCCTGCATGCGCTGGCCCGTCGGCAGGCCAAACACACCGATCTCATCACCCGCGTTCGCAGTGAGTGCTGAACGCCCCTCCGGCCAGGTATCGACCAAGACGCGACCGCTCTCATCTTCAAGAATGAAGCTATTACCGAACCGCTCGCTAATGCGGCCTTTCAAGTAAACCCCCGCGCTTTGCGCAGTGGCAATCGGGGTGGCGGGCGTCTCCAGAGACGGTGGTGCCGCAAGCACCGGTAAGCCCAGCAGCGGCAGCGTGAGTGTAAACAGCAACAAGCCGCGCATCGTGTTCACCCAGGATAACCAAACACGCCGCTTTAGCAGTACGATAGAGAAAGTCATAGGTCGGGCCTCACTTAGCGCCAATGTGTCGAGTATACGAGCTTAAAGCTGACGATAACTTGAATGGCTCGTTTGTTCAGTCAAGGTTAAGGCGCTTCCCGTTATAGTGTTGGATTACTTTTAGAGTATGGCGTTTGCCAGGAGTCTTTTATGAACAGTGGCCATCGTGGCAGCGTGCTTCGCTGCGCCCTGCTGAGCACACTCTTGTTCGTCAGCGTTCCTACGCCGGGGGTCGCTCAATCCGCCCTGACGGTGGATGACGCCATCGCCGTCGTACAGCAGCGCTATGAGGGCGAACTACTCGATATCGAAATGAAAAGTGGACGTGGCTGGGAAAATAGCGAGCAGGTGTATGAGCTGCGTCTGCTGACGGCCCAAGGCAACGTACTCAAAATTCGCATTGCCCGAGAAGATGGTCGTTTTCTAGAAATTGACGGCAGGGGCCAAATTGAGGCGCGTTTGCCGCCTACCAGCGATAACGGCGGAGCCTAATAATGCGAGTGTTAGTGGTAGAAGATGAGCAGCATCTCGCGGCTCAAATGCGTGAAGCGCTTGAGGGTAATGGTTTCGTCGTCGATGTTGTCAACGACGGTAACGAAGCCGTGTACATGGGCAATAACGAAACCTATGACGCGGCGGTGCTGGATCTGGGTCTGCCTGGGCGGGATGGCTTAAGTGTTCTGCACGATTGGCGACAAAATGGCCGCACGCTACCGGTGGTGATTTTGATCGCCCGGGATGGCTGGAGTGAGAAGGTGCAGGGGTTCCGCGCCGGGGCGGATGACTACGTCACCAAACCCTTTCGCATGGAGGAGATTATCATGCGGCTGCGTGCGCTGATTCGCCGTGCGTCTGGCCACGCTGATGTGATGATCCGCAGCGGCGAGCTAGAGTACGACACTCAGCTAGGCACCTTCCATCTCGCCGGCCTGCCGTTAAAACTTACCGCCTTTGAACATCAGCTACTCGTGTATCTGATTCATAACGCTGAGCGGGTGGTCAGCCGTACCGAGCTCTCCGAACATCTCTATTCTTACGATAACGACCGTGACCATAACTCCCTCGAAGTGATCATCAGTCGGTTGCGGCGCAAAGTGGGGGCAGAGCGTATCGAAACCCTGCGTGGTCAGGGATATCGGCTTTGCGACCGCTCGTGAAATTGTCACTGCGAGCGCGTCTGCTAGGATCCGCTGGCCTATGGAGTGCCATTGCGTTAGTGGGCGTGGGGCTATTTATCTACTGGCTGTTCAAAGATCACGCCGAGCGCACCTTTGACGCCCGGCTGGACGCCAACCTACTGGGGCTGATGGCCTCTGTAGAGTTCAATGAGCAGGGTCAGTTGATCAAAACCCGTGATATTGGCGGCCCTCAGTTCGATCGCGCCTACTCGGGTTGGTATTGGCAAATTGCCCACGACGATGAGGTGCTGATTGCCTCGCGTTCGCTGCTGAATGCCAGCCTGCCCGCGCTGACCAGCGATGTTTCTCAGGCGCTGGCGCTCACCGGGCCAAAGGGTGAAGCGCTACGCGCCCGAGGCCGTCATTTCTCAGCCCCAGGCAGCGGCCCGCCGTTGAGTATCACCGTGGCCGGCCCACAAAACGAAATTGACGATGCCCTGTCGCGCATCGTCCTTCCTTTAGTGGCTTCGCTGGCGCTGCTGGGAATCGGGCTAGCGGTGGCGGTCTGGTGGCAAGTTCGCTGGGGGTTAAAGCCGCTCACCCGGCTGCGTCGCGACCTTCTTGCGGTACGCCAGGGGTACCGCGAACAGTTAGCCCACGCCACGGTGGAAGAGCTACAGCCGCTGGTGGATGAGATCAATGCGCTGGTGACCCATAACCGAGAGGTGATTGCTCGCAGTCGTCAACACGTGGGCAACTTAGCTCACGGCCTCAAAACGCCCCTCGCGATGTTAGCCAACAGCCTATCGGCTCAGCAGACACACGACGCCACCACTGAGGAGGCATTGTCACGTCTGCAGCGCTTGGTCGACCACCATTTGCGCCGCGCTCGGGCCGTCGGTGCGGGTTACCACATGGGCGAGCGCACCCCGGTAGCAGCCACGCTAGAGGGGCTAGTGAGCGTGATGCGCCATGTATACTCCCGCGGCCCCGCGCCACTCCATATCAGCGTTCAGTGCGATGATGCGCTAGCGTTTCGAGGTGAGTCACAAGATCTCGATGAGCTGTTAGGCAACCTGCTGGATAACGCCTGCAAGTGGGCGCGTCAGCAGGTGATGATCGAGGCACGCCGGGTATCGCCAGAGCAACTGACCGTGGTGATTAGCGATGACGGCCCGGGTATGCCCGAAACCCAGCGGCTAAAAGCCGTAGAGCGAGGCGAGCGCTTCGATGGATGGTTTGGGGCTTG
This sequence comes from Vreelandella lionensis, assembly GCF_044543515.1. NCBI lineage: Bacteria > Pseudomonadati > Pseudomonadota > Gammaproteobacteria > Oceanospirillales > Halomonadaceae > Vreelandella > Vreelandella lionensis. Next base: position 42,701 of record NZ_JBITWC010000027.1, read on the forward strand.
CTATTGTGCAGGATCTGGCGCGGCTTTACGGTGGGCATTTGGCGCTTGCCGCCAACTCACCCAGCGGGTTACGCGTCGAGCTGACGCTACCCGCCGCCGAAAGGCCGCCCCAGGGCGACCTTTCAGGTACATCGTAACGCCAAAAGAGCGGTGAGTTTATTCAGCGGGCCACGCGGGGAGGCGTTTTTCGCGGTAAACGTCGCCGCGGTAGTCCACATGCAGTATGACCTGCTCTTCGGCGTCATTCTGCGCCATCCACTCCATATGGCGGCCCTTGAAGTCGACCAGGGCGGCATTACGGTAGCCCTGTTCGCTCAGCGCGTTCTCCACGTCACTCTGCTCTAGGTTCGACAGGCTCTCATCGCGGTGAGGGCGGTCATGTCCAGGACGTTTGATGTGCCATTCCAGTAACTCACCGTCCGGTGAGAAGAAGCTGTGAACGTCGTAGCCTTCCTCATTAATGCTAGTAATGCGATAGACGTCGTCGCGGCGCTTCAGCTCCACCATTTCACCAAAACCCTGTGCTTCAAGCTGGCGCTGTAGATTTTCGACATTGGGTGCTACGACGCGTCTTTGTGGCTGCTCACCGTTGCCTGGCTCATCTGCCGAGCCGCGCAGCGACGCGGCGGTGACGGTATCGCCTTCCAAGCGGCCTTCCACCATAATATCGTCGCCTATTTGGAAGCGCTCGCCGCTGTTGCCTCGCGGGCGAACCAGCAGACGACGGTCGCCTTCATCGACCACGAGCAGGTCATTGAAGCGTTCGACCACTTCGCCGTTGATGCGTACCTCTTCCTGCGCCGCCAGCGGAGCGGAGAGGGCAAGGGTGCAGATGGCAGCAGCCAGGGCTTTTAATGGAGTCGGTTGCATAGCGGTTTCCTCTTGTTGGCAAGTTGGGGCAAGCTTGTGAAGAGATCGCCCCGCAAGTGACAATGCCAAGCCTACGCAACCGCTGCTGAACCGAGACTAAATCACCGGTTCAAGTTTGATTCAGGGTTAACGAGCTAATCGGATAAGGGAGTCGAGATGAAACCAAAGGGCATGAAGGGATGGCTAGCCGCGCTAAGCATGGTCACGCTGGCGGGCTGCAGCAGCTCACCGCAGCAAGAGCGAATCGACGCGCCGCAAGGCGGCACGCTCTCTGGGCCAGTGATCGAGCAGCGCTGGAACTTACTGTTGGTAGGGACCGATGAACGGCTCTCCATGCCCGAGACGCCGTTTTTCCGCATCGGCCGCGACGGCAAGGTGAGCGGCTCGGATGGCTGCAACCAGTTCACCGGCAAGGTGAGCCTGGGCGAAAGCCAGCGCATTGAGTTCAGCGAACTGGCCTCCACCCGAATGGCCTGCCCCAATATGGAAGACGCCAAGCGAGTCACCGATATGCTGGATACCGCGTATCGTTACTTGATCGACCACGACCGTTTGGTGTTCTTCGGACCGGATAGCCGTGTGCTCGGCGGTTGGCGGGAAGCTAACTAAGCCGCTATCGGCTTAGTCATTAAAAGGCGGATTGAAGCGGGCGATAAAGCGCGCATCAATCCGCTTTTTCCATTGCCACACCCAGCGCCCCGAAAAGCCAATCGCTCCGCGGCTGGCAATGGCGTGACCGTCGCCGGTGCCAATCAGTGCCAGCACGCGACGCGGAGGCTGCCACGGGGTGAGCTGTTTGCCGTGACAGGCAGCCCGTAAATTCTCTGCCAATACGGGCCCCATGCGCACCGCATAAACGCCTGCCTTAGGCAGCGGTGACGAGCGCAGAGCAGCGCAGTCGCCAGCGGCAAAGATGCCCGATTGGCCGATGACCTCAAGTGACGTATCCACCGGGATAAAGCCTTGCTCATCCAACGGCAGCGCCGTTTGCTGCAGCCACGTTTGGCCCACGGCTCCGGTCGCCCAGAGCACGATATCCGCGGCGATGTGGTTGCCGGTGTCGGTTTGCACGCCGCCGGGTACCAAGGCGCGCCCTCGCACGCCTGTGTGGATGCGCACGCTTCCACGTTTGAGCGCTCGCGCCGTTAACCAGCGAGGCAGCCAGCCAGCGCCAGGCAGCAGCGTTTTGGCGGCGCTGATCAGCTCGCCTTGCCAGTGAATGTCCGGGCGCTGCTGGCGAAGCTGCGCCAAGGCGCTCATCAGCGTCTCGCAGCCTGCTGCGCCGCCGCCTACGCTCACAACGTTCTGATGCGCTCCTGCAGGCAGTTTAGCCACCTCTTCGCGTAATGCTTGCCAACGGTGGTGCAACGAGCTGAGCGGGCGCATGGCCAGCAGCGTGGGCGGCGTACTCTCCTCAATACCTTTTGGCCCGATACCCTCATCGCTTTGCGGGGCAATAACTTGCGGCAACGCGAGCGTCGAGCCGACGTTGAAAGAGGCCACGTCAAACGCAATCACACTGCCATCCACCAGCGTTACCTGACGCTCGCTCGTGCATAACGCCACAGCCGGAGAGGCAATAAAGCGAGCCCCCGCCCGCTGGCAGAGCACCGCGATATCCATCTGAGTCTCCCGCAGCGTGCACTCCCCAGAGAGCCACGCAGGTACGCTGCCCGAGTAGGCGGCGAAGTGGCTGTCGCTCACTACGGTGATCGATACCGCTTTATCCGGGCGCTGGGCAAACGCCTCCAGCACGAAGGCGTGGGCGTGACCCGCGCCGATGAGCAGTAACTGCCGTGTCATTGGCCCTCACCGCGCCGCCAGCTAAAGTACTTCTGCATCAGTGCCAGCACTCTCTCCGGCTTATGGGCGTTTTTCCAAACGCCTGCGGTGGCTTTGGCGGCTTCGCCTAGCGTGGGGTAGGGGTGAATGGTGCCGAGCAGTTTATTCAGCCCCAGGCCGTGCTTCATGGCGATGGTGAACTCGCCCAGCCACTCCCCGGCGTTCTCCGCGACGATCGTCGCCCCCAGAATCTTGTCTTTGCCCGGCACGGTGAGCACCTTGATAAACCCTTCGGGGGCGCCTTCGGCAATGGCGCGGTCGCTTTCGCTCATGGCGTAGCGGGTCACTTCAAAGGCGACACCTTTCGCGGTGGCCTCTTTTTCGTTGAGTCCCACTCGCGCTACTTCCGGCTGAACATAGGTAACGGCGGGCATAAAGCGGTAGTCCACCGCGAAGCTTTTCAGCTCCCCAAACAGCGCATTCACGGCGGCGTGCCACGCCTGATGGGCGGCCGCGTGGGTAAGCTGGTAGGGGCCCGCTAAGTCGCCGCAGGCCCAGATGTTGGGCAGGCGCGTTTGCAGCCGCTCGTTGAGGGCCAGCGTGCCGCCGTCGGTGGTGGTAATCCCTAGCGCCTCTAGTCCTAACCCTTCCACGTTGGCCTGACGGCCCGCGCTCACCAGCAGGTAATCGAACGCTAAGGTACTGCGTTCACCCAAGTGTTCAATAACAAGCTGATGCTCCCCGTCGACTTGGTTCACCTCCAGCGCTTTCGCGCCGGTCATCACCGTCACGCCCTCTTGGGTGAGCGTGCGCTCTACGTGCTCGCCAACTTCATTATCTTCCCGGCCCAGCAACTGCGGCGCGCCCTCTACCAAGACGACATGGCTACCTAAGCGGGCAAAACTTTGGCTCAGTTCGCAGCCAATCGCACCGCCACCCAGCACCACCAGCCGTTTGGGCAGCTCGGTGAGCGACCAGAGGTTTTCAGAGGTGAGCAGCGGCGCGTGCTCGATGCCGGGCAAGGGCGGCACGCGAGGGCGCGCTCCGGTGGCCAGCACGATATGGCGAGCGGTGAGGGTTTGATCGCCCACGCGAATTTCCCATGGTGAAACGAGGGTGGCGTGCTCTTGATACACCTCCACGCCGAGCTTGGTGTAGCGCTCGACGCTGTCGTGGGGCTCGATATCGCGGATGGCCTGATGCACATGCCCCATCACCTTGGCGAAATCCACGCTGGGCTCGCTGGCGCTCACGCCAAAGCGGTCTGCTGTGCGAATGTCATGGGCCGCGCGGGCCGCCCGAATCAAGGCTTTGGAAGGCACGCAGCCAGTGTTAAGGCAGTCGCCGCCCATCTTGTGCTTTTCGATGAGAGCCACCTTGGCTTTCACGGCGCTGGCGATATAGCTGGTCACCAGCCCCGCCGAGCCGCCGCCAATCACCACGATGTCGTAGTCAAAACGGCTAGGGCGAGTGAAGCCTTTGTAGGCGTTGCGCTTTTGCACCATCAGCGCAATGCGCCGGGCCACCCAGGGGAACACCGCCAGCAGCGCAAACGAGGCGATGAGCCCAGGCGAGATAATGCCGCTCAGGCTTTCCAGCTCGCCGAGCTGGCCGCCCGCATTCACGTAAACCGCCGTGCCGGGCAGCATGCCGAGCTGGCTCACCCAGTAAAACGTGGTGGTTTTAATCCGCGTTAGGCCCATCACCAGGTTGATCATGAAAAACGGGAAAATGGGCACCAAACGCAGGGTGAACAGATAAAACGCGCCATCTTTCTCGACGCCCCGGTTCACCGTGTGGAACTGGCGGGGAAAGCGTTTTTCGATGGGCTGACGAAACAAAAAGCGTGAGAGTAGAAAGGCGAGCGTCGCGCCGATGGCGCTGGCAAACGAGATGATCACTAGCCCCCAGCCTAACCCAAACAGCGCGCCGCCCAGCAGCGTTAACAGCGACGCGCCGGGCAGCGAGAGTGCAGCCATCGCCACATACACCGCAAAGAAAATGCCCGCCACCTGCCAGGGCGACTGCTGAAACGCTGCCTGAAAATCGCTGCGGTAGGCCTGCAGTGTGTCCAACGTGAAGAACGTATGGGCGCCGCTAACGTAGAAGCCAATCACGGCCAGTAGCAGTAGGGCAAACATCAGCAGGCGCTGACGGTTCATGGCAGGCTCCTTGGAAAAGGGTTTCGTACTCAGTGCTAAAACGGAACGTTTCCTTACACGCTGGCGTGACGCAACTGCTGCCAGCGCTGCCAATCTTCGGGGCGGTCGATGTCCCACATGGTATCTGGGTAGGCGGCTTCCAGGCCCAGCGCCGCCAGGCGCGCTTGCGTCACGCTCAATACCTGTTCAGTGCCCCAGGGAATGTCTTCAAACAGGCTGGGGTGATCCTGGTGGCTGCCAATCAGCCCGTAGCCGCCATCCTCAGCCGGTAGAATCACCACGGCAAAGGTGCTCAACGCCGCTCGGCAGCGTTTGAGCATGGCGCTGGTAATGCTGGGGCAGTCGGTGCCCATCACCATGGCGGGGCCGTCGGTGCTGTTCAGTGCATGGCGAACGCGCCTGCCCACATCGCCCTGCTGCTGGGCGGCCAAGGCTATGCCGTGTTGGGCCTGAAGCTCTAAAAACAGCGGGTGGCGGTGGTCTAACGAGGTCCACAGCGTGACATTCTCCGCCCCCAGCGCTTCGCAGCCGGTGGCAACACAGTGGCGCACCATGGCGGCGTGGGCTTCGGCGGCGCCCTCTGCGCCTAAGCAGGGAATCAGGCGCGTCTTAGCCTGCCCCGGCAGCGGCGCTTTGGCCAGCAGGTGCAGGTGGGGCGCGGCGAGCTTAACGTGCATCGCGGTACTCCTTAGCCAATTGTGTGGCGCTGACACCGCGCCAGTAGCGGTAGCGTAGCCGCCACATGAGGCGAATGGTGGGCCAAGCGCCGAACTCGTCCCAGCGCCTGCCCGAGCTTATCACCTTCTGGCGCAGGCAGGCGGGAGGTGAATGTGCCTTCAGGCGTTTGCTAAGTTCGATGTCTTCCATCAGCGGCTGATTGGGAAAGCCGCCCAGCGCGCAAAACGTATCGCGGCGCACAAAGATGCCTTGGTCGCCGGTCGCGATACCGCTAATCCGCGAGCGCAGGTTCATCAAGCTCGCGACCACCGGCAGCCAATGGCTTCGCCCCGCGAGCTGAATATCGAATCGCCCCCAAGCGTGTTGGGCCAGCGCCTTTTGTAGATCTATCACCGCACGCTGCTCTTCGCCGGGGGGCAGTTGGGTATCGGCATGCAAAAAAAGCAGCGCCGGGGCGTGGGCGTGCTGCGCACCCAGGTTCATTTGCCGTGCTCGTCCGGGGGCGCTGCTGAGTACCGCATCGGCCAGCGGTGCTGCGAGGGCCACGCTGGCATCGGTGCTGCCACCATCCACGACGAGGAGTTGAACGCCTGAGGCGCGCAGCGGTTGCAGCCGCGTGAGCGTTGCCTGAATACCCGCTGCCTCATTGAGCATGGGAATGATGATGCTCAGGGACGCAGGCGCGGGGTGTGGATCAGCCAAGGGCAATGATCGGCCCTCCTGCAGCGGTGGCATCGGCTTCGTCATGGGTAACGAGCAGGGCAGGCAGGCCAGCCTCCCGCAGTTGGCCGAAAACCAGCGTGCGCATCTCTTGGCGCAGCGCCGTATCGAGTTTGGAGAAAGGTTCATCCAGCAGCACGGCGCCAGGCTGGGAGAGCAACAAACGCATCAACGCTACCCTAGCCTGCTGCCCGCCAGAGAGCGTGGCCGGGTCGTGGGCTTCAAACCCCGTAAGCCCTACCTGATCAAGCGCTTTGGCAATCTGCGCGCTCTTTTGCGGGCTGCGATGGGGCAGGCCAAATCGCAGGTTGCCGCCGACGCTCAAGTGGGGAAACAGCAGCGGGTCTTGAAACAGCAGGCCAACGCCGCGCTGTTCGGCGGGCAGGCTGAGTACGTCGGTGTCGCCAAGGCGAACCTGCCCTTGGGCGGTGAACGTGCTCTGTAAAAAGCCGGCGATAAAGGCCAGCAGTGTCGATTTGCCGGAACCCGAGGGGCCCATCACGGTGAGCACTTCGCCGGGGGCCACCGTGGCGTCCACATGCAGCAGCGGGCGGCCAGCTAAGTGAATGCTTACTTGCTCTAGGGTCAGTGCATTGGCAGCGTTATTCACGGGGTTCCTTATCCACAGGGCGTCTTAACCTTGGCGTTGAACGTTGAGAGGGGCACGGCGTGGAGCGCCTAGCCACCGGGGCAGGGCGACGGCGGCCATAAAGCCTACAAGCGGCAGGCCCGCTTGCACCAGCGCCCACACGCCGATTAAGCGGCGGTTTCCTCCAGAGGCCAGCGCCACGGCTTCAGTGGTCACTGTTGGTACTCTGCCTGCGCCTAACAGTTGGGTGGGTAAATATTGGCCAATACTGACCGCCAAACCCACCGCCACGGCGGTAAGCAGCGGGGCGAGCAGGAGCAGCAGCCGCACACGCCAAAACGCCCGGCGGCGCGAGACGCCCAGCGACTGCGCAATGTAGAGCCAGCGAGGATCTAAGCGGCGGTAGGCCTCGGCTAGCGAGAGATACACATAAGGCAGCACGAACAGCAGGTGGCCCGCCACCACCAGCGCTAGCTGGGGGCGAATGCCCAGGCGCTCGGCGGCCACCACTAAGCCATATAAAAACGCGATTTGCGGCACCAGCAGTGGCAAATAGAGTAGCCAGAGGGAACGGGTAGGGTGAATCTGCTGGCGCTGTTCGTTTTCAAGAGTGGCGACGACCAACACGGCCGCCAAGCCGGTCGAGAGCAGCGCAATCAGCGCGGTATTCACCAGCGGCCCGGCCAGCATGTCGGCGCTGCGCTGCCAGTGGTCGAAGGTAAACGACTGCGGCAGCAGCTCAGGAAAACGCCAAAACCCGGCCACCGAGAAAAGCCCTAACCCGACCAGCGCCGCCAGCGCGGCTAGGCTTGCCAGGGTTAGCCCCGCTCGGCCTGTTACGGTGAAGAGGGCTTCCCCCCGCTGCCGGTCGCCGTTGGTCAGCCAGCGCTGGCTCAGTCTGCGAGCTAGCTGCTCTAACAGCCACCAGCTCAGCAGCGCGGCCAGCGTCACGCCCAGTTGCAGTACCGCGGCGGCTGATGCCATAAAGCGGTGGGTAATGTCCGGATCGCTAAACCAGCCAAGAATCGAGACGCTCAAGGTGGGCGGCAAGCGCGGCCCCAAAATCAGCGCCATATCCACCACCGACGTGGCGTAGGCAATGACCGCGTAGATAGGTAGGCGTATCAATGGATAGAGCGAAGGAAGCACCACTTTGAGCCAGGCAATCGTGGGCGCGTAACCCAGCGACCGCGCCAGCCGCAGGCGCTGTTCCGCCTGTAACTGGGGCAGCGCCGCTAAGCTCATCAATAGCAGAAAGGGCGCTTCTTTGAGTACTAGACCAAAAGTGAGCGCAAGCCCCCAGGGGTCGTTCACGATCAGCGCATCGGGAGGCGCTTCCCAGCCGGAGAGCCAAGGGGAGATGAGCCGAGCCATCAGCCCGGAAGGCGCGATCAAAAACGCAAAGCCGAACGCCACCGCCGCGTGGGGAATTGCCAGCAGGGGCGACACCAAGCGGCGCAGGCTGCGGTCCAGCCAGGTGCCTTGGCTGGCGGCTAAAAACAGCACGACGATCAGCAGCGCCAGCGCCGTACTGGCCAAGCCGCTGGCAAAGCTCACCGCCACCGAGCGGCCAAGCCCCGGCTGGGCGAACAGCATTTGCCAAGCGGAGAGATTGGCCTGCTCGCTCCCCAGTACCGGCAAGTAGCCAAACGCAGGCAGCAGCACCATGCCAAGCCCTGCGGTGACGGGAATCACCAGCAGGGCAATGATCAGAAGAGGCGCTAGCCGCAGCATGGGTCAGTGAGTCGCATGCGGGTGTGAGTCGTGCGTTTAGTTGACACCGTAACGCTCAAGCCAAGCATCCTGAAGGGCGTTCATCCAACTGGGGTGGGGTTCGGCAAGGGTTTGCGAGAGCGCATCGGCGGGCAGCGCTGCTGGGTGGCTCTCGCCCTGCTCGAAGAGCGCCTGGTCGCTCGGCTCAAGCTGCTGGATCGCTAACACGCTGCGGTCGCCCCACATGCTGAGCGACTGCTTCTGGGCTTGCGCCTCCGGGGAGAGCAGGAAGTTGGCTAGCGCCATTGCACCCGCTTTATGGGGCGAGTTATAGGGAATCGCCACGAAGTGCACGTTGCCCAGCGTGCCGCCTTCCAACACATAGCTACGCACGCTTTCCGGCAGCTCATACTCCATCACTGCCACGGCGGCATCGGTGGGGTAGAACGAGAAAGCGAGGCTGAGTTCGCCGTCGCTCATTAGCGTACGAAGGTTGGGGCCGGATTCGGGAAAGCTACGGCCGCTGCGCCATAAATGCGGGTGAAGCTCGTCCAAGTAAGCCCACAGCGGTGCGGTGATCTCCTCGAAATCGGCGTCTTCGACCGGCGCGTAGAGCGTTTCATCTTGATCGGTCAGTTCGATCAGCGCTTGCTTGAGGAGCGTGCTGCCAGTGAAATCGGGGATACGCGGATAGCTAAACTGGCCGGGATGCTCTTTGGCCCAGGCGAGTAGCGCCTCAATGCTTTGGGGCGGCGTGTCGGTTTGGGCGCTGTCGTAGTAGAAGGTGATTTGCGCTTTGCCCCAGGGGGACTCGTAGCCTTCGGTGGGCAGGGTGAAGTCGGTGACGACTTCGGGATTCTCGTCAGGATAGGTGAGGGCGAAGTTCGGCAGCGATTCCGCAAAAGGCCCAAACAGCAGGTCTTGCTCGCGCATGGCGGCGAAGTTTTCGCCGTTGATCCAAATCAAGTCGATGCTGCCCTCGCTGTCGTTACCCGCCTGCTGCTCACCCAATACTCGCGCCACGGCGCTGCTGGTATCGTCGAGTTTCACGTGCTCCACGCGAACGCCATAGCTCTCCTGCATCTGTTCTGCGACCCAGGCAATGTAGCGATTGGTGCGCGCATCGCCGCCCCAGGCATTCCAGTACACGGTTTGGCCGTCGGCGGCGTCCAGTACGCTCTCCCACTCTTGCGGGTCGGGGGCGGCGACCGCAGGGGCGGTGAAGGTGACTAGAGCAAGCGCCACGGCGGTGGCCAGAGCAGAGCGTGGTTTCATCGCACACCTCATTAAATCAGTTGGTTATAGAGCGGTTTGTAGGCACTGAAGTTCACTGTGGACGTGTTCGATAATGGGCAGCGAGAGGTAGTGCTCGACACGGTCGCGCACGTGGTCGATCACGACCGCATCGGTCAGCTCGGCCGACCAATCCTCCCCCCGGCGCTCTTCATCCTGGCGATGCAGGTGCTGAGCGCGCCACTTGGCACACCAGGTGAGCGACCACAGCCACGTAGCGCGTCGGCAAGCAATCAGGGTATCGACACTTGGCAACGTAATCTCAGGTGCTGTGGCCATCGCAGCCTGCCAGCGACGATAGAACCCAACAACCTCCTCCAGACTGAGTACCGCTTGGCTGTTGAGGTCCCAGGTGGTCGAGGTGTAGAGCGAGGTGTGGGCTAAATCGATGCCCGGTAGGCCATAGCGACACTTCTCTAGATCCACCAGCACTGCCCGGCCATCGTCGGTGATTAAAAAGTTGCCGGGGTGCGTATCGAAGCTGATCAGCGCAGGAGCGGCGTCATCCAGCGTGCGGGGCAGTAAATCCAGCTCCTGCTGAATACGCAGGTGAATACCGCTGGGGAGCTGGGCATCGCTCAACCACTGGGCCTGCTGAGACACCTCTTCCACCATGGCCTGCCAAGGCGATTTGGGGGCCAGCAGCGGCGGGCGCTGGCGGGGCAGCGGCTGGCGGTGCAGGCTGGCAAGGGTGTCGGCGATGGCAGGCAGATCCCGGGGGAGTTCGGCTAAGCGTCCGCGAATCGCCTCGACCAGCAGCGCGCCGCGTGGCAGCGCTTCGCTGGGCGGCAGTACACCGTGTAGGCGTGGCGTGTGCCCGCCTTGGCTGGCCCGTTCGTAACAGGCGGCCTGATACGTCAAGTTTTCCGCTGGCGGCAGGTTCATCTGGCTCTGCTTGGGCAGTCGCGCCACCCAGTCGTCCCCTTCGCGGTGAATCCACACGTGGTCATGGGCCAGGCCGGTATCGGCCATGGGCGACAGCGATTGGTAGTCGATCTCCGCTTGCTGCAGGGTCGTGTCTAATGCCTGCAGTTGAGCCTCAGAGAGTGTGGACATAGCGCATTCCGTAGTGTGAGAAACGGTAGCCGAATTAACGATGGCTGAACCTTCGGTGTTGCCACTCAGTGGCAGAATCATGACCAACCTTACACGGTTCATCATAAAAAACGATGACGCTGCGCGCAGCGGCTGGGATTGCGAAGCGCATTAACGACAACGGCACCCCAGGGGGTGCCGTTGAACTACTGCCGTTAGCGCTGACTTACATCGCAGCAATCTTCGCCTGCTGCTCTTCGAGCAGCTTTTTGGCGGACTGGAATTCCGCCAGTTTGCCGCGCTCTTTCTCGATCACGGCGTCGGGGGCTTTGGCGATAAAGCCTTCGTTGCCCAGCTTCTTCTCGATGCCACCGATGAGCTTGTCCTGCTTCTCGATCTCTTTGGCGAGGCGGGCAAGCTCCGCTTCTTTATCGATCAGGTCCGCCATCGGCACCAGTACTTCCATATCGCCGACCAGCTGCGTGGCTGAAAGCGGGGCGTCTTCTGGGTTGGCTAGCCACGTCACGCTTTCCAGTTTCGCTAGCTTGGCCAGGAAGCGGCGGTTCTGTTCCAGGCGCTCGGCGTCTTCGGGCTGGCCTTTGGTCAGCAGCACATCCAGCGGCTTACCGGGGGCGATGTTCATCTCGGCGCGGATGTTGCGCACCGCGATGATCACGCCTTTCAGCCACTCGATATCGCGGGTGGCCTGCTCGTCGATCTTGCTCTCGTCGGATTCCGGCCACGCTTGATGCATGATGGAGGCATCGTCGCCCACATAGGTGCCCGCCAGCGGTGCCACGCGCTGCCAAATCTCTTCAGAGATATAGGGCATCATCGGGTGGGCCAGGCGCAGAATGGTTTCCAGTACCCGCACCAGGGTGCGGCGGGTACCGCGTTTGGCTTCGGCGCTGGCCGCTTCGTCCCACAGGACCGGCTTGGAAAGCTCCAGGTACCAGTCGCAGTACTCGTTCCAAACAAACTCGTACAGCGCTTGGGACGCGTGATCGAAGCGGTAGTCATCCATGGCTTTGGTGACCTGCGCCTCGGTTTTCTGTAGCTGGGAGATAATCCAGCGATCGGCTAGCGACAGCTCAACGTCTTCGCCACTAGTGCCGCAATCTTCGCCTTCGGCATTCATCAGCACGTAGCGCGAGGCGTTCCACAGCTTGTTGCAGAAGTTGCGGTAACCGTCCAGGCGGTTCATATCGAACTTGATATCGCGCCCGGTGGTGGCCTGGGAAAGGAACGTAAAGCGCAGCGCATCGGTGCCGTGTGGCTCGATGCCGTCCTTAAATTCCTCTTTGGTGGCTTTGGCAATCGCTTTGGCCTGCTTGGGCTGCATCATGTTGCCGGTGCGTTTTTCCAGCAGGTCATCCAGCGTGATGCCATCGATCAGGTCGATAGGGTCCAGCACGTTGCCCTTGGATTTGGACATCTTCTGACCCTGGCCGTCGCGCACTAGGCCATGTACGTAAACGGTTTTGAAGGGCACTTCGCCAGTGAATTTCAGCGTCATCATGATCATCCGGGCGACCCAGAAGAAGATGATGTCAAACCCCGTTACCAGTACGCTGGAGGGGTGGAAGGTTTCCAGCTCCGGGGTTTTTTCCGGCCAGCCCAGGGTGCCAAATGTCCACAGGCCCGAGCTGAACCAGGTGTCCAGCACGTCTTCGTCTTGGGTCAGCGCCACGTCAGCGCCCAGGCCATGCTTCTTGCGGGCTTCCTCTTCGCTTCTGGCCACGTAAACATTGCCGTCGGCGTCGTACCAAGCGGGAATGCGGTGGCCCCACCACAGCTGGCGAGAAATACACCAGTCCTGCAGGTCACGCATCCAGGCGAAGTACATGTTCTCGTAGTTCTTTGGCACGAACTGAATGTCGCCGTTCTCCACCGCCTCGATGGCGGGCTTGGCGAGGCTCTCTACGGCCACGAACCACTGATCGGTGAGCAGCGGCTCGATGACATCGCCGGAGCGGTCGCCGTAGGGCAGGGTGTTGTTAACGCTCTCTACCTGCACCAGCAGGCCGAGGGCATCCATATCGGCGACGATCTGCTTGCGCGCTTCGAAACGATCCAAGCCCGCGTATTTGGCCGGTAGGGTGGCATCTTCATCGGGCTGCGGCTGTCCTTTTAGATCGAAAATTTCCGCCTGCTCAAGAATTGTCGCATCTTTGGTGAAGACGTTGATCAGCAGATGGTTCTGGCGCTTGCCGACTTCGTAGTCGTTAAAGTCGTGGGCCGGGGTGATCTTCACGCAGCCGGAGCCTTTCTCCATATCGGCGTGTTCGTCCGCCACGATAGGAATACGGCGACCTACCAGCGGCAGTTCGATGAATTTGCCTACCAAGGAGGCGTAGCGCGGGTCTTCTGGATTAACCGCCACGCCGGTATCGCCCAGCAGGGTTTCCGGGCGGGTGGTGGCGACCACCACGTAATCCTTGCCGTCGTCGGTTTTAACGCCGTCGGCCAGCGGGTAGCGGAAGTGCCAGAAGCTGCCCTGCTGCTCTTTGTTTTCCACTTCCAGGTCGGAAATGGCGGTATGCAGGGTAGGGTCCCAGTTCACCAAGCGCTTGCCGCGGTAGATCAAGCCCTCTTCATGCAGGCGCACGAAGACTTCCTGAACCGCTTTATAGAAGCCATCGTCCATGGTGAAGCGCTCGCGGCTCCAGTCGACGCTGGCGCCCATGCGGCGCAGCTGGCGGGTAATGTGCCCGCCGGACTCCTCCTTCCACTCCCACACTTTATCGATGAACGCCTCGCGGCCGAGGTCGTGGCGGGTTTTGCCCGACTCCAAGGCAACCTTACGCTCAACCAGCATCTGCGTGGCGATACCGGCGTGGTCGGTGCCTACCTGCCACAGAGTGTTGTTGCCCTGCATCCGTTTCCAGCGCGTCAGGGTGTCCATGATGGTGTCCTGGAACGCGTGGCCCATGTGCAGGCTGCCGGTCACGTTGGGCGGCGGAATCATGATCGAGAAGGGCTTGCCGCGGCCAGACGGGGCGAAGCGGTTATCGGCTTCCCAGCGTTCGTACCAGCGGGTTTCGATCTGTTCAGGTTGGTAGGTCTTTTCCATGGGGAGTCGGCTCACGGCTTGCAAAAAATGGGAGCAAGTATAGCGCGAACGCCCCGCGCTCGTCAGGGTTGTGTTGTGCGTAGGTGTGTCCGCAGGTGCAATCCACGCATGGCTATCAGTCCAAGCACTGGCCCAGGCAGCAGCCACCAAATCACCCAAGGCCCTTGGCTTGCCCATAGCGCCGTGACCAGCGCGATGGAGGGAATCGTGAGGCCAAAGCCAATCGCATTCATCATGGCCAGCGCCGCGCCCAGCCGCTCCGGCGGCGCGCTGGCGGAGGCCAGGGCAGAGAACTGGGCAGAGTCGGCAATCACGCTCACGCCCCATAGGGCAAGCAGCGCCAGCAGTAGCCAGGGGGAGAGGCCGCCTAGCAGCGGATAGATAAGGCACAGGGTGCCAGATACCGCCAACGCGATAAACGCGACCCGCGCGCTACCGATACGTCGGCTCCACCAGCCTGCCCATACGCAGCCGGGAAGCCCCAAGGCGATGACCGCGAAGCTTAGCCACGGTTGCAGGCCGGGGGCTGCGCCTAAGCGTTCCAGCTCTCTGACGACCAAAAAAGGCACCAGCGCCCAGAGGGCGTAAAGCTCCCAGCAGTGGCCGAAGTAACCCAGCGCGGCGGCGCGGAAGTTCTTCTCTTTAAATGCGGCAAGCCCCGCCCAGGGTCGCCCGCCGTTGGCCTTAGCAGGCAGGTGTGGCCCAACGCCTAGCTTGAAAATCATCAGCGCTGCCAGAAGAGCAAGGGCAGAGGCCAACAGCAGTGGCCACTGCCAGGGAAGATGTAGAGTAAGCCCGCGCAGCAGGTGCGGCGAAGCAATGCCAAGGGTGAGCATGCCGACCAACCAGCCAAGCGCCGAGCCTGCATGAGTGGGTGTCCAGCTCACCACCAGCTTCATGCCTAGCGGATAAATGCCCGCCAGACAAAGCCCGACTAAAAAGCGTGCCACTGCCGCCAGCGTGACGCTATCTGCGACGTTAATAAAGGCCGCGTTAATCAGCGCGCCGAGTACAGCAGACATTGCAAACAGGTGGCTGGCGCGCACTCGGTCGGCCAAGCCAGTGGTCGCGATCAGCAGAGTGCCGGTAATAAACCCCGCCTGCACGGCGATGGTGAGCAGTCCGAGGTCGCTCTCGCTAAGGCCTACGGCTTTCTGCAGCGCTAAGCCGACGCCGTTAACGCTAAACCATAGCGAGGTGCCAAACAGCTGGGCGATGACGATGACCGCTAGCGGCGTGCGGGCTAGAAAGGTATGGGAAAGCATAGGCAATCTCATCCATTGAGTTGTTGTTATGGGGGCTTGGGACGTTTAACGTGCAGAGCGCTACCCCAGCTTATGTGGCACGACCTCATGCCCAAGCGACTTGTAGCGCTGCCAGCAGGCGCGTTTAGCGACCAGCACGTGTTGGTGTTGGTTGATGATCTCGGCAATCCGGGCGAAGTGCTCAATACCATCGGGAATATCGGGGTGCAGATTAAGCAGCGCGGTTTCTTCCTTGGGTACCGGAAGCTGCTGCCAGCCTAGTGTGATGGGCACAGTGTCGGCCAGCTCGCTATCTTCCAGTGCATGGGGCAGGTAAGCATCATCGCGGAACTGCCACAGCGCTTCGTCGGCCTGTTCGGCCAGCGCTTTGTCTTCGCAGTGCAGGTGCAGTCGGTACCCTTTACGGTGGATCGTCTCGGCGAGCTTGCAGGCGAACTGTAAACGCGCTTCAAGGGTGGTATCGGGCAGAATATAAAAATCGATGCGTGCCATCGGTGGCTCCAGCGGGGTCAACGCGCTTGGCAGCCTGGCCGCCACGGTGAGTGGCGGCCAGGTGTTGGGTAACGCTAGAGGGTCATACCAAGCGGGTCAGCCAGCCGTATTTATCGTCGCTGCGGCCATACTGAAGGTCGAGCAGTGTCTTGCGAATGCGCTTAGCCACTTCGTTATTGCCATCGCCCTGCAGGCGAATACGCTCGTTTTCCGTGACCAGTTCGCCAACCGGGGTAATCACGGCGGCCGTACCGCAGGCGAACACCTCGGTAATCTCGCCGGAGGCGGCACCTTCGCGCCACTCGTCGATGCTGATCGCGCGCTCTTCGGGGGTGAGGCCCGCGTCTTTGGCCAGGGTGAGGACAGAGTTTCGGGTCACGCCTTCCAAAATGGTGTCGGTCAGGCGCGGTGTGACGATGCGGCCATCTTTGTAAACGAAGAACAGGTTCATGCCACCCAGCTCTTCGATCCACTTGTTTTCAGCAGCGTCCAGGAAGGCGACCTGGCTGCAACCGTTGGCGGCGGCTTCTTTCTGGGCGGCCAGCGAGGCGGCGTAGTTGCCACCGCACTTGGCAAAACCGGTGCCGCCAGGGGCCGCGCGCTTGTAGTGTGAGGAGAGCCAGATAGAAACCGGCTCGATACCGCCTTTGAAGTAGGCCGCCGCCGGGGATGCAATCACGTAGTAGTCGACTTCGTGAGCCGGGCGCACGCCAAGGAAAGCCTCGGAGGCAATCATAAACGGGCGAAGGTAGAGGCTGCACTCGTCGGCGTCACTAGCCGGGGTAGGCACCCAGGCGTGGTCTTGGGCCAGCAGCGCTTTCAGCGAGCCGATGAAGTCGTCATCGGAAAGCTCGGGCAGCGCTAAGCGACGTGCGCTACGGCGGAAACGCTCGGCGTTTTTCTCTGGGCGGAAGGTCCAGATAGAGCCATCCGCATGGCGGTACGCCTTGATGCCCTCAAAAATTTCCTGCCCGTAGTGCAGCACGGAAGCGGCGGGGTCCAGGGTGAGCGGGCCGTAGGGGCGAACCTGGTGGCCGTGCCAATCGGCATCGACGGTCCAGCGCACGTGGGCCATGTGGTCGGTGAAGTATTTACCAAATCCTGGGTTTTGCAGGATGTTGTCACGAATGTCATCGGCCGCCGGCTGGTTGGACGGCAAAATTTCAAAACGCGATTCAAGTTGAGCATCTGAAGCTGTGGGCACGGCGTGTTCTCTCCGCTAGAGCCAAGCCCCGAAGGGCATATATAAGCGTATCGTTTGGGTAGCGTGTGCCTGCTTAGCAGCGGCACACGCTCATACTTTCAGGTTTAACGGTTGCGTTAACGAAAGGCAACCATTGGTGGCCTGTTTGTGTGGTTAGGCGTCGCCATTTTCGACTTGAGCGTCGGCTTCACGGTCGAGCAGGTATTGGGTCAGTAGACCCACCGGGCGGCCGGTAGCGCCTTTTTGATTGCCTGAATGCCAAGCGGTGCCTGCAATATCCAGGTGCGCCCAGGGGAAGTGGTCGGCAAAGCGTGATAGGAAGCACGCAGCGGTAATCGTACCCGCCGGACGCCCACCGATGTTGGCTAAGTCGGCGAAGTTGGAGTCCAACTGCTCCTGGTACTCATCCCATAGCGGCAGGTGCCACGCGCGGTCCCAGGCGGTTTCACCAGCATCCAGCAGATCAAGCGCTAGGTCATCGTCGTTGGAGAGCAGGCCGGTGGCGTGGTGGCCAAGGGCAATAATGGCCGCGCCCGTTAAGGTGGCGATATCGACCACGCTGGCCGGGGTAAAGCGCTCGGCGTAGGTGAGGGCGTCGCACAGTACCAAACGGCCTTCGGCATCGGTGTTGAGCACTTCAACCGTCAGGCCTTTCAGGGTTTTAATGATGTCGCCCGGCTTGGTGGCGGCGCCATCAGGCATGTTCTCGGCAGCGGCAACGATAAACACGGCGTTGAGCTTGGGTTTGATGGCCAGCACGGCTTTGACGGTACCGAAGACGCTGGCCGCGCCGCCCATATCAAACTTCATTTCATCCATGCCTTCGCCGGGCTTCAGTGAAATACCGCCGGTATCGAAGGTGATGCCTTTACCTACCAGTACGTGGGGCGCTTCCTCTGGGTTTTCTGCACCCTGGTACTTCATCACGATGAGTCGTGTTGGCTCGACGCTGCCACGGCCTACTGAAAGCAGTGAATGAGCGCCCAGGGCTTCCAGTGCCTCTTCGTCTAAAATGTCGACGGCGAGCGCGCCTTGAGAATCGCGACCTAATGCTTCTGCCTGCTCAGCTAAGTAGCGAGGCGTGCACACATTGCCCGGTAGGTTGCCGAGCGTGCGGGTGAAATTAATGCCCTGGCCGATGGCGGTGCCTAGGGCGGCCCCTTGCTTGGCCAGGGGGGCGTCGTCTGCATCGCTAACAATCAGCGTGAGTTTCGCCAAGCTGGGCGCTTTGGCGGGGGATGACTTGAATTGGTCAAACCGGTAGATAGCGCGCTCGACGGCTTCCAGGGTTTTGCGGGCCTTCCAAGCAGCGTCGCGATCTGCCAATGGCACATCAGTAAAGGTAGCGCAGGCTTCATCGATGGGAAGCTTGGTTAGGGCCGTCATCGCAGCGTCTAAGGCTTTAATAAACGCAGCCTCTTGGCATTTGTCACGCTCACCCAAGCCTACCAGCAGAATGCGGTCGGCCCCCAGGCCCGGCGCGAAGGGCACCAATTGAGTGTTGCCCAGTACCGCATCAAAATCGCCACGTTCCAATAGCTGGCCGATTAATCGCTCGCTGGCGTCGTCTAATTTGGCGACAGCGGGCAGTAAATCGCTACCTTTATAAACAGGGAGAACGAGGCAAGCCGTTTCGGCTTTGGCTGGGTTCGCGGTCTGAACGGAAAATTCCATGACGTCTCCAACAAGACAAGCAACGAGTGATTCGGGATAATGTCCCGTTATTTAGTGTTTGCTACCAGTTTGATTAGTGTACCCAAGCCATGGGCGCATTGCATGGCAACCTGCACCACTAGTCGGAGAGTGCGTTGATTTTATTTCGGTACTTAACTCGCGAAGTGTTACTGACGATGTCCGCTGTGGCGGGCATCCTGCTGCTGGTGATTATGGGCAGCCGCTTTATCCGTTACTTTTCGGACGCCGCCGAGGGCGATTTTCCCGTCACGATTCTAGGCAGCCTGATGGTTTTTCATCTGCCTGGGTTTATGGAACTGATCCTGCCACTGTCGTTTTTTTTAGGCATTTTGTTGGCCTATGGGCAGCTCTATATGAACAGCGAAATCACCGTCATGGTGGCCTGCGGTATGAGCCCCACTCGGCTTTTACGGGTAACCCTGCTGCCCGCAACGGTGGTCGCGGTATTGGTAGGACTGTGTAGTCTGTGGCTAACCCCTGCTGGGGCGTTGCAAACTGAGGCCACATTAGAAGAGCAGCGCAGCCGTTTAGATGTCTCAGTGCTGGCGCCAGGGCGTTTCCAAGATTTTGGCGGCGGGCGCACAGCCTATATCACCGACTTCAATAGCGACGGCACGGAAATGCAGGAGGTGCTGGTGCATGAGCAGCCTATGGCCGGTGCTGAAAAGACGCATAGCTATATTACGCGAGCAGGAACGGGCTATCAGGAGACAAGTGTCGAGACTGGCAGCCGCTTCTTAGTGTTAGAAGATGGTGAGCGCTACGGTGTAACGCCAGGTCGGCGTGATGCAGAACGCTTAATTTTTGAGCGCTATACGCTGCGGCTGGGGCTAAGCCGTGATCGCCAGGAGTTAAACTCGCTTGAGTATGCGACCACCGCTGAGCTGTGGAACGACTCAGACCCACGAGCGCAGGCGCAGTTTCAGTGGCGGGCAGGCTTGCCGGTAATGGTATTTATTTTGGCGCTATTGGCCCAGCCGCTCTCTCGGGTGAATCCGCGTCAAGGGCGCTTTGGCAAGCTACTTCCTGCGGTATTTCTTTACGTCGCCTATTTAAGCCTGTTGCTGGCAGCGGTGGATGCTATTGGCGGCGGCTCTCTAGCGGTTGCCGTGGGTGTGTGGCCCGTGCATGGCCTGTTCTTAGGGCTTGGATTGCTGCTGCTGTGGCACTCACAACGTAAAGGAATGCGCTAATGCTGATCGCTATGGATCAAATGGATCGCTATATCGCCCGCAACGTGCTGGCAGCGATTGTGGTGGTGCAGTTTGTACTACTGGGGCTGGATATTACCATTGCCTACATTGGTGATTTAGGCGACACCCAAGGCGACTATAGCGCGTTAGACGTGCTGCTCTATTTAGGCATGCGGTTGCCCTGGCGCTTTTATCAGTACGCTCCAGTGGCGGTGCTGATTGGTGCGCTCATTGGCCTGGGTAGCATGGCTTCCAGCAATGAACTCACGGTGATGCGTGCTGCTGGCCGTTCGCTGGCGCGAATTGTGTGGGGCGTGATGAAGCCCGTGCTGCTGGTGGTTGTGGTCGTGCTGCTGGTGGCAGAGTTTGTCAGCCCACGGACCGAGCAGTACGCCGAAGCGTGGCGCTTAGAGCAGCGCCAAGGTGAGGGTGCCATGTTGGTGACTCGCAGCGGCTGGCAGTTCGAAGGCGATAGCGTTTACCGCTTTGGTGCCATTCGGGCGGATAACGTGGTGCTGGATTTAACCCGCTACCGCTTTGATGAGCGCCGCTTGATCGAAGCTACTCATGCTAATCGCGCCTACTGGGACGAGGGCGCCTGGCTGTTGGAGGGTGTCACCACTACACGCATTTTCGATGACCGCACCGAATCGGACTACCAGCCAGCCGCCGCCTGGGAAACGGCGCTCACGCCCACTCAGTTGGAGCGGCTACTGCGCGATATCGAAAGCCAAGCCCCCAGCGAGCTATGGGAGTACGCCAACTTCCTACAAAGCCAAAACCTGCAGGCGGATCAGCCGCTGCTCTACTTCTGGCAGAAAGTGCTCATGCCACTCACCATGGGCTCGTTGGTATTGATTGCTGCCTCGTTTGTGTTTGGCCCGCTGCGCTCTGTGGCGGCGGGTACGCGGGTATTTTTTGGCGTGGTGACGGGGCTCATCTTTAAATATGTCCAGGA
Source organism: Vreelandella lionensis (assembly GCF_044543515.1). Classification (NCBI taxonomy): domain Bacteria; kingdom Pseudomonadati; phylum Pseudomonadota; class Gammaproteobacteria; order Oceanospirillales; family Halomonadaceae; genus Vreelandella; species Vreelandella lionensis. The sequence continues at coordinate 63,423 of NZ_JBITWC010000027.1, forward strand.
TTTGCTGGCACCCGCCTCCACCATTTTTGGCTTTTCACCCGTTTGGGCAGTGTTGGTGCCAACGCTGGCCTGTGCGGTGGTAGGGATCTATTTCTTGCGTCGTAATGGCTAGCCGGCTCGCATTAGGTTGAAACAGGGGACAACACAGTGACAAACACGCGACGCTTCACTCAATTAGATGACGTTTGGCCTGCAGGAATAGGCCGCCGCTTAGGCGCGATGCTCTACGACGGCTTTTTAGTCACGGCCATTTGGATCGCCGTTACCGTGGTACATTTGGTGTTTTTTCGCTTTGTGCTGGGCCAATCGGCAGAGGAGATTGGTACCACCGCAGTGGATATTTGGAGCCTGCGGCTGATGTTGCTGTTTTTTGTGACGCTGTTTTTTGTTTACTCCTGGCGGCGAGGAGGGATGACGCTAGGCATGCAGTCCTGGCGGCTGCGCGTGCAAACCCTGGATGGCCACGCGATTACCTTAAAGCAGAGCCTGATTCGCTGCGCGACGGCATGGCTCTCTCTTGCCGCCTTAGGCATTGGCTACTGGTGGGTGCTGTTTGATGGGCAGCGTAGAAGCTGGCCAGACATCGCCTCCAAGACTGAAACCGTGGTGCTGCCGAAAAAATAATTTTTCAGCAGCTGGAGAGAAAATATTTGTTCAGCCAGTAGGTTAGCGAACACTTTAATTGTCTTAAGACGAATCGATACTAAAGAACAACGTTTTCTACTTGAAAAGATGTATGCGAATCATTTACATTCACCTCATGATTTTTATGAGGTGTTGCCATGTACGTATGTGTGTGCAAGGGAGTAACCGACCACCAGATTCGCCAACAGGTTAGCGACGGAGCGCGCAGCTGGCGAGAAGTACGCGAAGCCACTGGCTGCGGCACTCAGTGCGGCAAGTGCGCCTGCTTTGCCAAGTCGCTCACCCGTGAGGCCGTTCAAGCTGCCCGCTTAGAGTCTGATATGAGTCTTGCTTACGCCGTATGACGCGAATCACTCTTGTTAGGCTTATCGTTAGCAAATAATTGATTTATTTGAAATTTTTTCTTTCCTGTCTATACTCCCAGCATCGTTGGGAGTAAGCCTTTTAATGGCCTATACTCCTTAGTTAATGTAATGGTACTTTTGAAAAACAGTACGCTTAAGTACTGTCCGATAAGACTTGTACGCTAAAAAAGGTGATGGCATGAAAGGTGATCCGAAGGTTATTCAGCATCTCAATATCGCACTGGGCAATGAACTAGTCGCTATCAACCAGTACTTCCTGCATGCCAAGATGTACAAAGACTGGGGCCTGAAAGTGCTGGCCAAGTGGGAGTACGATGAGTCCATCGAAGAGATGCAGCACGCTGATAAGCTGATTGAGCGCATCCTGTTCTTGGAAGGTATTCCTAACCTTCAGGATCTCGGCAAGCTGCACATCGGTGAAAACGTTAAAGAGATGTTGGAGAGCGACCTAAAAATTGAGCATGACGGCCGTAACGACTACATCGAAGCCATTACCTACTGCGAAAGCGTGAAAGATTACGTGACGCGCGATCTGCTGCGTGACCTGCTGGCCGATGAAGAGGGCCACATCGATCATATCGAAACGCAGCTAAAACTGATCGAGCAAGTGGGTATCCAGAACTATCTGCAAAAACATATGGCACTGGCCACTGACGAAGAATAAGACTTCGTCCGCTTGGCAGTAGGCGATTAAGCGCCGAGCGCTAGCTAATACAAAACGGGCAGCCCCTTGGGGCTGCCCGTCAGACTGCTGACGAACCCACCTATTTTGGTGGGTTCGTTGCGTTTAGAGCAGGCGTACACTCGCGGCCTGACTCACCACCCTCATCGCACGGCT